>CAYNHA010000194.1:0-4218 GCA_964397035.1 uncultured Verrucomicrobiota bacterium | reverse complement strand
GTGAAGAACGGCGGGATCGATTTTGTGTCGACCGACCACGCGCCGCATGTGCCCAGGGAAAAGGCGGACGCGGTTTCGCCGCCGTCGGGGATTGCGGGGATCGAGTGGCTGGGGCCGATTTTGCTGACGCTGGCGAAGCGGGGGGAGATTTCGTGGAAGCGATATTTGGAAATCGCGGGGATGAATGCGGCGAGGTGCTACGGGATCGAGGGGCGCGGCGGGATTCGCGAGGGGGCGTGGGCGGATCTGGTGTTTGCGAATCCGCGCAAGAAGGGGGAAGGGATGGAAGAAAAGATTGTGACGCGTGCGGAGTGGAATCCGTATGAGGGTTTCGAGTTTTCGGCGCGCATCCGGGCGACGATGGTGAACGGGAAGGTGGCGTGGGTGGATGGCCGCGCGCGGCGCGGCGTGAAGGGCGTGGAGGTGTTGGAATGAAAACAGAGAAAAAAGCGTTTATTCGGTTTCTGGTGGAGAGCGGGTGTTTGAAGTTCGGCGACTTTAAGCTCAAGTCGGGCGATCGTTCGCCGTTCTTCGTGAATCTGGGGCAGGCGGACAGCGGGGCGAAACTGGACGTGGTGGGGCGGGCGCTGGCGGAGGCATCGATGGCGGCGTTTCCGGAGGCGCTGCTGTTTTTTGGGCCGGCCTACAAGGGGATTGCGCTGGCCGTGGCGGCGGCTGCGTCGGCGTGGCGGCACCATGGGAAGGACTATCGGTTTTTCTATGACCGCAAGGAGGCGAAGCAGCACGGGGAGCGGGGGGTGTTCATTGGGCATTTGCCGGAGCCGGGCGAGGCGGTGGTGATGATTGACGACGTGCTGAGCGATGGGGGGACGAAGGTGGAGGCGATGAATGCGATCGAGGGGGCGTTCCGTACGCGGCCGGTGGGAATCGTGGTGGCGCTGGATCGGCGTCGCAGGGACAAGCCGTTGCCGCTGGGGTTGCCGCCGGTGGAGGCGGTGGTGCGTTTGCCGGATTTGATTGATTATCTGGCGGACGCGGGCGATGCGTTGCATGGCGAGGCGTTGCGGCGGTTTTACGAAGGAGAATGAAGATGTCAGGAAAACAATACGGGATCATTCCGGCGCTGGACGTGCTGGATCTGGATGCGGCGCTGCGGCTGGTGTGCCGCGTGGCGGGGCGGCCTTCGGTGTATGGCTTCAAGCTGGGGTTTTCGCTGGGGCTGGGGGTTGGGCTGCCGGAGACGGTGCGGCGCATCCGCGAGTGGACGGACAAGCCGCTGATCTATGACCACCAGAAGGCGGCGACGGATATTCCGGACACGGGGGCGATGTTTGGCGACGTGATGAAGAGGTCGGGGATCGACGAGGTGATTTTGTTTCCGCATACGGGGCCGCGCACGCTGGAGGCGTGGACGAGGGCGATGCAGGAGCGGGGGCTGAAGACGATCGTGGGCGCGGTGATGACGCATCCGGCGTATCTGGTTTCGGAGGGCGGGTTCATTGCGGATGCGGCGGCGGCGGCGATTTATCGTCAGGCGGCGGGGCTGGGCGTGGGGGCGTTCGTGACGCCGCTGACGAAGCCGGAGCTGGTGGCGCGGCTGGCGCAGGAGGTGCCGTTCACGGCGGAGCAGGAGTTTTATTCGCCGGGGTTCGGGGCGCAGGGGGGAGACCCGGAGAACTTTCCGGCGCTGAAGAAGCATTACGTGATCGTGGGGAGGTCGCTGTTCGCGGCGGAGGATCCGGCGAAGGAAGTGGCGAGGGTGGAAGAGAAATTGGGAATGGGAAGGTAGACGGGACGAGAGAAGAGTTGAAACTACGAAAAACGCGAATGACGCGAAAAGAAGAAATGGGAATGGGAATTTAGACAGGATTTACAGGATGGACAGGATTATGATTCGCCGATCCATGAAAAGACTGAACCCTGTCAAAAGAGGTTTCACATGAAAAAAGACCTGATATCGATTGACGACTTGAGGCTGGACGAAATTCTGGATTATCTGGAATTGGCGGCGAAGGTGGAGGCGATTCCCGATGCGGAAAAGGCGGGGATGCTGCCGGGAAAAATTTTGGCGACGCTTTTCTTTGAGCCGAGCACGCGGACGCGGTTGAGCTTCGAGTCGGCGATGTGCCGCTTGGGGGGGCGGGTGATCGGTTTCTCGGAGGCGGGGAATTCGTCGACGGCGAAGGGCGAGAGTTTTTCGGACACGATCCGGACGGTGGAGCAGTATGCGGACATCATTGCGGTGCGGCATCCGAAGGAGGGGACGGCGCGGCTGGCTTCGCAGATTGCGGGCGTGCCGATCATCAACGGCGGCGACGGGGCGAACCAGCATCCGACGCAGACGCTGCTGGATTTGTACACGGTGCGGAAATTCTACGGGAAGGTGGACGGGCTGAAGATCGCGCTGGTGGGGGATTTGAAGTATTCGCGGACGATCCATTCGCTGTGCCGGGCGCTGCTGATGTTCGACCGCGTGTCGATGACGCTGGTTTCGCCGGAGAGCTTGCGCCTGCCGGGGTATTTGATGAAGGCGGCGGCGGGCAGCACGGCGACATTCCGGGAGACGGCCAGCTTGCCGGAGGCGATTGCGGAATGCGATCTGGTCTACATGACGCGAATCCAGAAGGAGCGGTTTCCGGACGTGGTGGACTACGAGAAGGTGAAGAATTCGTATTGCCTGGATGCGAAGATGCTCGAGGGGGCGAAGGAGCATCTGAAGGTGCTGCATCCGCTGCCGAGGGTGAACGAGATTTCGCCGGACGTGGATGCGACGCCGCATGCGGGCTATTTTGAGCAGGCACGAAACGGGGCGATCATGCGCCAGGCGATCTTTTTAGATTTGCTGGAAGCACGGAAGAGTTTGTGAACCGCAAATGAAAGCGGCGAGAAAACGAAACAATTGTGGACCGCGAATGGACGCGAATGGGGAGCCCAAGAAATCCAGATTCTATTTGCGTATATTGGCGTGTATTGGCGGTGAAAAGGAGAGTATGAGATGAGTCCAAACCAACAGATCTTGTTGATTCCGAAGATTGAGCGGGGGTTCGTGATCGACCACATTCCGGCGGGACAGGGCATTCCGGTGATGGCGCTGATCAGCCGGTGGCGGGAGCTGGAGGAGGCGGTGGTGACGCTGGGGCTGAACTACAAAAGCACGCGGATGGGCCGCAAGGACATGATCAAGCTGCAGGCGGATTCGTTGCCGCCGCGTTTGCTGCAAATGCTGGCGTTGCTGAGTCCGGGGGTGACGATCAAGCACATCGAGCATTTCGAAGTGATCGAGAAAGTGGTGGTGCAGGTTCCGGAGTTGTTCGACAATTTGGCGCGGTGCATCAATCCCAACTGCATCACGAACGTGGAGCCGCACGTGGCGACGCGGTTCAAGAGGCTGGAATCGGGATCGCGGCACTTCAAGTGCGCGCATTGCGAACGGGTATGCACGGTGGAGGAATTGTCGGGGCATTTGAAGGCATGAACCCGCTGGCGGTACGGATTGCGGGTCTTTCGCTGGAGTCGCCGCTGGTGCTGGCGTCGGGGGTGCTGGGAACGACGGCGTCGTCGTTGCGGCGGGTGGCGGAGGCGGGGGCGGGGGCGGTGACGACGAAGTCGTGCAGTTTGACGCCGCGCAAGGGGCATGTGGCACCGTGCATTTTGCCGTGGCGGGGAGGGATGCTCAATGCGGTGGGGCTTTCGAATCCGGGAGTGGCGGGGGAGATCGAGGAGATTGCCGAGTACAAGCGCGGATGCGCCGTGCCGTTGTTTGTTTCGATTTTTGCGGGAAGTCCGGGGGAATTCGGAGAACTGGCGAGGCGCATGGCGGAAGCGAAGCCGGATTTGATCGAGGTGAACGTGTCGTGTCCGAACGTGGAATCGGAGTTCGGGATTCCGTTTGCGGCGGATCCGGCGGCATGCGGGGCGGTGACGCGCGCGGTGAAGGAGAACGCGGGAGGGATTCCGATTTCGATTAAGCTGTCGGCGCAGTGCGCGTCGATCGCGAAGATGGCGGAGGTGTGCCAGAAGAACGGCGCGGACGCGATCACGGCGATCAATACGGTGGGGCCGGGGATGTGGATCGATACGGGGGTGGGTAGGCCGGTGTTGTCGAACAAGGTGGGAGGGGTTTCGGGAACGGCGATCTTGCCGATCGCGGTGCGGGCGGTGTACGAGATCCGCAAGGCGGTGGATTTGCCGATCATCGGGACGGGCGGGGTGTCGTGCGCGGACGATGCGTTGCAACTGATCATGGCGGGAGCGGAT
>CAYNHA010000193.1:0-3484 GCA_964397035.1 uncultured Verrucomicrobiota bacterium | reverse complement strand
GATCGGCCTGATGGTGAGCGGACTGGTGCGCGGGGGCTATCGCAACGTGAAAGAGCGCAGCAATATCGTCATGGTGACCTGGCCATAACGAGACCGCCGTGGAGCGGACATTTGGTGGTGGGGGTCCTGTCCGCCGAAGATCTCTCTCACAGAGTCCACAGAGTCCACACGGAGGAGAGTCCTTTCCTCCGTGAGGCTCTGTGCGCTCTGCGAGAAACGGATCGGGGATGGGGGGGAGTTTATTGGGCGGGGGTGAGGATGGCGGCTCGGATCTGGGCGAGGCGGAGTGCGTTCTGGATCCAGAGGGGGTTGGCTTCTTCATCGGTGAGCTGGCCGGATTGTTCGAGTTGGGCGAGTTCGCTGCTGCGGCGCAGAACGTCGAGGATTTCGCCGTTGGGGTCGTTTTCGGAGAGGGTTTCCCGGGCGCGGCTGAACAGGGCGAAGAGTTCAAGGACCATGGTCCGGAATCCGGAGGCGGTGAACTGGTTGAATCCTTCTTCGAGGCGGGGGCCGTTTTCGGTGGCGAGGAGGGAGGCGAGGGTGAAGGAGTTCTGGATGCACATGCCGTAGAGGCCGTCGACGAGGTAGTCGGCGGTTTCCATGGAGGAGAGCATGTCGGGGAGTTCGAGAATATAGTCGGCGGCGAGTTGTTCGATGAGCTGCTGGACATCGAGTTCGTCGGGCTGGTTGGCGGCGACTTTGAGGGTGTGGAGAAAATACTGGTTCAGATCGGCGTGGGAGCGGAGGTTGAGGGCGTCCTGGATTTCCTCGATGGTGCGGACGGCGTCGGCGACGTCCTGGCGTTTCTGGAAGGTGGTGGCGTAGAGGGCGTCCATGAGCTTGATGCCGGCGTAGAGGCGCAGTTGTTTTTCGTTGAGCTGGCCGACGAGGTGGTTGGGGGCGGCGAGGGAGGGCTGGTAGGTCAGGCCGTAGTCCTTCATCTTCCGGTAGCGGTCCATGAGGTCGTGGATTTTGTCCTGGGTGATGATTTTGCGGGCTTCGGCGGCGAGCTGTTGGAGGGATTGGGCTTCGGCGGTGACGGGGGCGGGTTCGGCGGCGGGGGCGGAGCGGCCGGCGAGGGAAATCCACAGGGCCAAGAGGAGGAAGGGGAGGGGTTGTTTCATGGCGGTTCCTAGGAGTTGCGTTGTTATTCTACGGGGACTGTTGAAGGGCGATGAGTCCTTCGCGGCCGGGCTGCTGGGCGAGGGTCATGGGGGCGGCGGGAAGGGTGGAGAGGTCGATGGGGAGAAGATCGCCGAGGGCGGTGAAGGAGGCGCCGAGGGCGTCGAGGCGTTGGTAGAAATCCTGGAAGAGAGGGAAGCAGGCGGCGCCTTCGGCTTCGGCGTGGATGCACAGGACGTTGAGGGCGTCGGGGCGGAGGAGGGAGAGGAGGCGTTCGTTGTAGTTTTCGGGGGTGGTGCCGTCGCGGCCGATGAGTTCGTCGTAGGTGGGGAGGGTGGTGGGAATTTGGGGTTGCGGCGAAGGGGTGCCGCGGACGATGGGGCGGAAGAGGGAGGTGCCGCGGCAGTCGGAGTTGTAGCGGAAGGGGAAGGCTTGCTTGGCGGCAAGGGTGGATTCATCGGCGCGCCAGCCGGGGGCGGCGGAGGTGGCGGGGGGGGTGCCGAGGATGGCTTCGAGGGTGCCGACGCCGAGGCGGAGTTGTTCGCGGACGAAGACTTCGCCGCCGGAAATGGAGCGGGCCTGCCAGGCGTGGTGGTCCCAGGCGTGGAGGCCGATTTCGTGGCCCATCTGGGCGGTCTCGCGGAGGATGGAGGCGTAGGTTTTGCCGATGAGGGGGCCGGGCCAGAAGGTGCCTTTGAGGAGGATGTCCCAGCCATAGAGGCCGGGGGCGTTGGAGCGGAGCATTTTGACGAGGAAGGCGGGCTTGAGGAGGCGCCAGAGATGGCGGCCCATGTTGTCGGGGCCGACGGAGAAATAGAAGGTGGCGCGCTGTCCGCGGCGGGCGAGTTCGCGGGCGATGGGGAGGACGCCGAGGCGGGTGCCGCGGTAGGTGTCGACGTCGATTTTAAGTCCGATTTTCATAGGCGGATAGTTTTCCACAGTGTGGAAACATTTTTTCCATTGTGTGGAAAAATCGCAAAACATTTTTCCATTGTGTGGAAAAAAGTTACCAGCCGATTTCGAGGAGGGAGGGTTCGTCGGTTTCGCTGCCGGTGGCGCTGAGCTGGGTGGTGAAGGTGTAGGTGGAGCCGTCGGAGGTGATGTAGATGGCGCCGTCGGTGTCGGTGGCGACGTTGAGGGCGTTGGGGAGGGCGTCTTCGATGGCGCGGCGGGTGGCGCCGTGGAGTTTGACGGCTTCCTTGTATTTCAGGCCGACGACGGGGCGGGGGTTGCCGAAGTCGAAGATGACGGCGTCGGGCTGGATGGTTTTCATGAGGGAGCCGGTGATGGTGGCGAGGCGCTGATCCATGTCGTCGGGGATGCCGAGGGTGATGGTTTCGAGGCCGGCGGTGCCGTGGTGGGGGGCGAGGGCGACGGTGGCTTTGAGTTTTTCGGGCGGGGTGTTGGCGAGGAGGTTTTGCTGCTGCTGGAGGGTGAGATCGGAGGGGATGAGCATGGAGAAGGTGCCGTAGGAGATGCGGACGGAGAGGGGGGCCTGGGTGTCGTTGGGGGTGGGGCCGACGGCTTCGATGAGGAAGGGTTTGCCATCGACGGTGGATTGATAGATGACATCGCCGGCGACGAGGGCCTTGGGGGCGATGGTGGTGCCGGAGAGGCGGTGCTTGAGGCGGGCGGGGGAGCGTTCGGCGAGGAGGGCGGCGAGGGGTTCCTTCTCGAGGAGGGAGGCGGCGGAGGCGGGATAGAAGAAGTTCTTGGTGTCGATGTATTGGAGGACGGAGTGGACGCCGGAGCTGTATTCGGGCTCGCGGCTGGTGAGGACGAGGGCTTCGAGCTGGGTGATGTGGCGGGCGTAGATGTGGGGGAGGACGGTGCGTTCGGTGTCGTTGCGGCGGCCTTTGTCGGTCTGGATGTAGGCGGTGTCGATGAGGATGGCGCGGTTGTCGGGGGTGTCGACGAAGATGGCGGAGCCGTAGCCGACGGAGAGGACGGTGACATCGAGGGTGCCTTCGGTGCGAAGGGTTTTCTGTTCATCGCGCTGGGAGAGGACGACGCCGACGAGAACGAGGGCGACGAGGGCGGAGAAGACGATGCGGAGGGAGGTGGAGGCTTTTTGCCAGCGGGGGCGCAGGAGGCGGAACCAGAGGGGGCGCCAGTAGGCGAAGATGGCGACGGCGGCGTAGTAGATGAAGAGGAAGCGGATGGTGGGCTTGGAGACGAAGGGGTAGAGGAACCAGCGGGCGAAGTAGTGGCCGATGAGGAGGAAGGCGGTGGAGAAGACCCAGTTGGCGGCGCTGAGGAGGAGGGCGAGGTAGATGCCGATGCCGGGGATGAGGCCGAGGAGGCCGGCGAGCATGGAGAGCTGGAGGACAATGCCGACGAGGGGGATGGCGATGAGGTTGGC
>CAYNHA010000192.1:0-19216 GCA_964397035.1 uncultured Verrucomicrobiota bacterium | reverse complement strand
CGCACCAGGCCTTCCTGACGGCCCGCCTGCGGACGGCGTTCGATCTGGCCGGAGTGCCACTTGTTCTCAATTATCGGTCCAGTCATGGCAAACAGGAGCCCCCGGCACACTGACCCGGCTTGCGGTTAAGGGAGAACGGTTATTTTCTGGAGACTGACCATGTGGAAACGGACGCCGCCAAGGCCAGGCGGATACCGCGAGGTGTGGCGGGTGGCAGCACCCATCATCATCTCGATGGCATCGTTCACGCTGATGCAGTTCTTTGACCGCGTCTTTTTGGCAAGGCACGGTTCGGTCTCGTTGCGCGCCTCGTTGCCGGGTGGAATCCTGGCCTTCACCCTCACTTCGTTCTTCCAAACGCTGGCGGGCTATGCGGGCACCTTTGTGGCGCAATATCACGGTGCTGGCCGGAAAAAAGAGTGTGCCCAGGCCACGGCACAAGGCATTTGGCTGGGGGTGCTGACGTGGCCCGTTGGCCTGGCGCTCATTCCCGTGGGATATGCCATCCTGAAACTGGCGGGACATCCGGCCGACGTGCTGGAAGCGGAGAAAGTGTACTTGGGTGTGCTGATGCTGGGCTGCGGATTCTGGGCCATGACCAATGCCGTGGCGGGCTTTTTCTCCGGCCGCGGGGATACCCGGACGCCGATGGTGGCAAGTCTGGTGGCCAACCTGGTCAACATAGCCCTCGATTACGCGCTCATTTTTGGCCATTGGGGTTTTCCGGCGTGGGGCATCGCAGGAGCGGGGGTGGCCACGGTGATCGGGTCCGCCATGGGAATGGTCTTCCTTCTGGTGATCTATGTCAGTCAGCGCTTTTCGGAGGAATACGGGACCCGGAAGGAAGGATTGCTGTTCGACTGGAAACGAATGGTTCCCCTGTTGCGGTTTGGAACCCCGGCTGCATTGCAAACCTTGCAGGACGTCGGGTCGTTCGCGTTTTTCGTGGTGCTCTTGGGGCGTCTGCCGGCCGCAGACATGGCGGCCAGCAACATTGCCTTCAGCATCAACAACATCGCCTTCATGCCCTTGCTGGGAATGGGAATGGCGGCCACGATCCTGGTGGGGCAGTATCAAGGGGCGCGCCAGCCGGAAGTGGCGGAACGCGCCGGTCTCACCGCCATGAAGCTGGCATGGGGATACATGGGGGTCATTGCCATTTCGTTTGTTTTGTTTGCCCGGATGTACTTTTCCCTGTTTACGGGAAGCGCACCGGGCATGGTCGCCATGGATGACGTGTTGGACAAGGGGCGATGGCTGCTGGTGATGATGAGCGTCTGGGGCATGCTCGATGCCATCAGCCTGGTTCTGGGCGGGGCGTTGAAAGGCGCGGGCGACACCCGCTTTGTTCTCCTTTGCTCCGCGCTCATGACATGGTTGCTCTGGATCCCGGGAGAGGCTATCCTGTTGCTCTGGCTGGATGCGGGATTGCTTTCCGCATGGATTTGGATGACCGTGTTCATCTTTCTGCTCTCCGCCGGATTTTGGTTCCGCTTCCGGCGCGGCCGGTGGAAGAGCATCGAGATGATCCGGCACGAGCCTTTGGTTCCCGAAGCGATTTGTGGCGTGGAGACGACGGTGTGAAGATTACCGTATTGACCCCCAACTACAACGGTGGCCGCTGGCTGGCGCGGTGCATGGATAGCGTGCTATCGCAGCGGTTGGCTCCCGGTGACGAGTTGGAATACATCTTTTTGGACGGAAGCAGCACGGACGGCTCGCTCTCCATTGCCTGGGACCGCAGGAGTCGGCTCTCGGCCATTATCAGTGAAAAAGACAAGGGGCCAGCCTATGCGCTCAACAAGGGATTCAAGCGGGCAACGGGCGACCTGATTGGCTGGCTGAATTCGGACGATGTGTACCGTCCCGGAGCCTTGGCCGCCGCCGCCGCCGCCGCAAGAGCCCACCCCAAAGCTTCTTTCTTCTTTGGCAAATGCCGCATCGTGAATGAATCCGGCAAGGAAATCCGGGGATTTCCCACGCTGGTCAAAAACGTGTGCTTCCCGTTTTCCTGCCGATTCCTGATCCAGTGCATCAACTACGTGTCGCAACCGTCGTCTTGGTTCCGGCGTTCGGCATTGGAGGTGGCGGGAGGGGAGATGCGCACGGATTTCAAGGCCGCCTTCGACTACGACCTTACGCTGCGCCTGTGGCGGCAGGGTGGTGGGGTGCGCATTCCCGGAGGGCCGCTGGCGGATTTCCAGTGGCATTCGGGCTCGATCAGCGGCCAGCATTTCGAGCGGCAGTTTGAGGAAGAGTGGAAAGCCGCCGCCGAAGATGCGGGACGCCATTCGCTTCAAGCGGTCCTGCATTCGGGGGTTCGCCACGGCATTGTGGCGTGCTACCGACTCATGAACCGGAAGTCCTGACCTGAAACAGCCCGGAAACCGCGTTTTCCACACTGTGGAAACATTTTTTCCATTGTGTGGAAAAATCCCGAAAAAGTTTTCCATACTGTGGAAAAACCATTGGGGGTAGAGAGCGGCGATACGTGGTGGGCGATACAGAACTCGAATCTGTGACCTCTTCCATGTCATGGACACGCTCTATCGATGCCTCGACCGGCTCTGCGCGCACAAGACGGAGTTGTTCATGTTGCTGAAGCAGAAATGGAGGCTGCTGTTCAACGCTTCATACGACGTGTTGCTCTAGGACCTGACGAGCACCTATTTCGAGTTGCCGCCGCCGGAAGACGAGGGACTGCGCCGGTTCGGCTACAGTCGCGACAAGGTGTTATATCGAGGCAATGCGGGAAAATGTTGTCGCCATTTTTCTACAGTGTGGAAAAATGGCGCCTGGAAATGGGAGAGACCATGGAGCGATTGGCGTTTGTGTTTATTGGCGGAGGATTGGGTGCGTTGTCCCGCTATCTCGCCACCCTGGCGGCGGTGCGCCTGTTCGGGCCTGGCTTTCCGTGGGGCACGCTGGCGGTGAATTGGGCAGGCTGCTTTTTCATTGGCGTCCTGTTTGCGCTGGGCGAAAAATCGGAGTGGCTGGGGTCTTCGACGCGGTTGTTCTGGATGACGGGGTTCCTGGGCGGGTTGACCACGTTTTCCACCTTTGGTCTGGAAACGGTGAATGCGGTGGGCGGCGGATGGGGGGGCGCGCTTTCGAACGTGGTGGCCCACAACATCGGCGGCTTGCTGCTGGTGGCGGGGGGAATGTGGATCGTGAAGGTGTGGAGCTAAGAGGTTGCGATGGGCATCGACTACAGCCGGATTCAAGTGTTCACCAGCGATGAAGTGCAGCACAAGGGCCAACCGCTTTCGCTGGCAGTGGTGGAATTCGTACGGAAGCAGAAGCTGGCGGCGCGGTGCATGGTCACGCGCGGCGTGGCGGGCTGCTACGAAAACGGGGAAGTCGCGACGAAGGGTATCGAGGTGCTGTCGTTCAACATGCCGCTGAAAATCGAAATCCTGCTGCCGACGCGCGAACTGGAACACGTGCTGCCGACCATCGAGGCGATGGTGGGGGACGGAATCGTTGCCGTCGAGACCGCGTGCGTCCGGCAGCACCGGTCGGTGTCGCGCTTCATTCCTCGCCAGCTGCGGGTGCGCGATGCCATGACGTCCGCGCCCGCCAGCGCAAAGCCGGATACTCCGGTCAGCGAGATTCTTCAATGCTTGCTTCATGCGGACTACAACGGCCTGCCGGTGGTGGATGGGGAAGGGCAGCCCGTGGGCATGGTGACGCAGGGCGATTTGATCCGCCGCGCCGGTGTGCCGGTGCGCAAGGGTTTGCTGGCGGACTGCGACGGGGGCCAACTGCAACCTCTCCTGGATGACCTGGCCCGGAAACTGGCAAAGGAAATCATGACCGCACCGGTGGTGACCGTTTCGGAAGACAAGACCCTGGCTGCCGCCGTGGATGCAATGGTGGCGAAGAAACTCAAGCGCCTGCCGGTGGTGGATGGCAAGGGGCGGCTGGTGGGCATGCTGTCCCGATTCGATGTGTTCCGGACCATTGGCCACGATGCTCCGGACTGGCGGAAGATGTGCCGCCAAGTGCAGGTCTCCGAAATCCGCACGGTGGCAGACATCATGGACCGGGAGGCGCAGACGGTGCAGCCCGACGCCACGATGGAGGAAATCATCCGAGTGATCGACACCCGCGATATCCAGCGGGTTTCGGTTGTGGACCCGAACGGCAAATTCCTGGGTCTCATTTCGGACAAGGCCGTTCTGGCGGCGTTTGGCGAGCACCGCGAAGGGCTTTGGCGCCATTTGCTGGGCAGGCTGCCGTTCACGATAATTGGCCAGAACAACCCGGAATATGCCACGCTGATGAAGAACCGAACGGCGCTGGACGTGATGCGGAAGGATGTCTTCACTGTCCGGGAAGACGCGCTCATCGATGAAGCCATCCGCCTCATGGTGGACAAGGGGATCAAGCGGCTGCCGGTCCTGGATCGGGATGGAATCTTCAAAGGCATGGTGAGCCGGGATGCCGTGTTGCGTACTGGGATTCGTTGATCGCTGGGCATGGGTAAAAAAAACAACAAGGAAGGAAATGCGTTCATGACGAAACCGATCTATCCCTCGACAGAGTCCATTCCCGAGAAGTGGAGAATTTCCGCGAGGCTGGACCAGCGGCATACGCTGTGCAACGGGGAACTCGTGGAATGGACGGGTGCCTGCCGCGAGGTGCTTTCTCCCGTGTGCGAAGAAGCAAATGGGACCGTCCAGCGAAAAGCCATTGGAAGCTATCCCCTGCAGGGGGAGGCCCAGGCGTTGGAAGCGCTGGATGCGGCCTGCAAGGCCTTTGACCATGGCCGTGGTGTTTGGCCCGCGATGCCCGTCGAGGAGCGCATCCGCCACATGCAGTCGTTCGCCGTCCGGATGCAGGAAAAACGGGAAGAGGTGGTCCGCCTGCTGATGTGGGAGATCGGGAAATCCCTTCCCGATTCCGAAAAGGAATTCGACCGCACGGTGGAATACATCCGGCAGACTATCGACGCGCTGAAGGACCTGGACCGCGTGTCCTCGCGCTTTGTCATCGAGCAGGGCGTGATCGGCCAGATTCGCCGCGCGCCGCTGGGCGTGGCCCTTTGCATGGGGCCGTTCAACTATCCGCTCAACGAAACCTTCACCACGCTGATCCCAGCCCTGATCATGGGCAACACGGTGGTCTTCAAGCCCGCCAAGCTGGGTGTGCTGCTGCTCCAGCCGCTGCTGGCCGCGTTTCGCGATTGCTTTCCCAAAGGTGTCGTCAACACGGTGTACGGGGAGGGGAGGAAAATCGTGGGACCCCTGATGGCCTCGGGGAGGATCGACATCCTGGCCTTCATCGGCACCAGTTCGGTGGCGGATGCCCTGAAGCACCAGCATCCCAAGCCGCATCGCCTTCGCTGCGTCCTCGGCCTCGAAGCCAAGAATGCGGGGATCGTGCTGCCGGATGCGGACGTGGAGAACGCCGTCAAGGAATGCGTGCTGGGTTCGCTTTCCTTCAACGGCCAGCGGTGCACCGCGCTGAAAATCCTGTTCGTCCACCAGGACCGCGCAGAGGATTTCATTGCGCGGTTCTCGGCCGCTGTGGAGAAGCTCAAAATGGGGATGCCGTGGGAACCCGGCGTGTTCCTCACGCCGCTGCCGGAACCCGACAAACCGGGGTTGCTGCGGGACCTGATTGCGGATGCGGAGGCCAAGGGCGCCAAGGTGGTGAACGCAACCGGCGGGCGCGTGGAGCATACGATGATGACGCCGGCGGTGGTGTATCCCGTAGCGAAGGGGATGCGGCTGCATGACGAGGAGCAATTCGGCCCGGTGGTCCCGATCGTGCCCTACACGGACATCGAAGAAGTGATGGACTACGTGATCCATTCGAATTATGGGCAGCAGGTCAGTCTCTTTGGCAAGGACTCGCAGCGCATGGCCGACCTGATGGATTCCCTGGTGAACCAGGTTTGCCGGGTCAACCTCAACTGCCAATGCCAGCGAGGGCCGGATTCGTTCCCGTTCACGGGGCGGAAGGACTCCGCGGAAGGAACACTTTCCGTGTCCGATGCGCTACGGGTCTTCACGATCCGGACGCTGGTGGCGGCCAAGGAGACAGATGAAAACCGGCAGATCATCCGCTCCATCGTCACGGAAGGGCAATCCCGCTTTCTTTCCACGAATTTCATTTTGTGAGCAGGTCCCGGCGGCAAATAGCCGTCGCCGGAAAACGGGTTTTCCACACTGTGGAAACATTTTTTCCATTGTGTGGAAAAAACGCGAAAAAGTTTTCCATACTGTGGAAAACTTCCAGATCGGGAAACAGGAAAGTGGTCGGGGCGGCGAGATTCGAACTCGCGACATCTAGCTCCCAAAGCTAGCGCTCTACCAGGCTGAGCCACGCCCCGGACAAGACCGGCTAAAGAAAAACCTCCGATCGCTCGGAGGTTCGGATTTCAAGTGGCGGGGTCGACGGGACTTGAACCCGCAACCTTCGGCGTGACAAGCCGACGCTCTAACCAAGTTGAGCTACGACCCCGTACTCAAAAATAACGCTGTGCAAGATAGCCAAATACGGTTGGCTTGCAAGTCCAAAAACGGGAAAAGAGAAAAATTTTTATAATCGGCTTATTTTCGAGCGCCGCGTTGGCGGACGACTTCGTAGAGGAGGATGGTGGCGGCGGCGGCGACATTGAGGGAATCGGCCTGGCCCAGCATGGGAATCCGGACCAGTTCGTCGGCCTGGGTCATCCAGGTGTCGCTGAGGCCAAACTGTTCGGCGCCGACCACGATGGCGATGGGCTGGGTCATGTCGACTTCGGTGTAGTTCTTCGTGGCGTGGGGGCTGGCGGCGAGGGAGCGGATGCCCTTGCTCTTGAGCCAGGCGAGGGTTTCGGCGGTGCTGGCTTCGGCGATGGGCACGGTGAAGAGGGTGCCGATGCTGGCGCGCACGACGTTGGGGTTGTTGATGTCGGTGCAGCGGTCGCACACGACGAGGGCGTGGGCGCCGGCGGCATCGGCGGTGCGGAGCATGGTGCCGAGATTGCCGGGCTTTTCGATGTGCTCGCCGATGACGAGGAAGGGTACGGCGGGAAGCTGGAGATCGGCAAGCGTCCGGTGGATCTGGGGGCACAGGGCGAGGAGTCCTTCTGGCCGGTCGCGGTAGGCGATTTTCATGAAGACGGGGTCGGTGCATTCCAAGAGGGGGACGTTCTGCTCGGCGCAGCGGGAGACGAGGGTGGGCTCGTTCTTGCCCTGGTAGAGCGCTGGACAGTAGAACAGTTTGAGAATGGGAATGTGGTTGTCGAGCGCGCGTTTGACTTCGCGGTAGCCTTCGACGATGAGGAGGCCGTTGTCATCGCGGTGGGAGCGTTGGCGCAGTTTGACGACTTCCTTGATGCCGGTGTTCTGGAGGCTGGTGACAAGCTGGGGGGTGGAAGGCATGGGGAAATCCTCGGTTTTCAATATCCAATAATCAATGTCCAATATTCAATATTCAAGGGAATCCGACAGATGTGAACCTTGAACCGTGTACTACGATTTCCACGATTTTTTGCGGGGAGAGAGGCCGATGAGGTCGATGGAGCGGGCGAGGCCATAGAGAAAATAGAGAACGATGAGCCGAAAGAAGAGGACGGGGGAGTTGGCCCGGTCGGCAATGAGCAGGGCCGGGAAAACCGTGACGGCAGCGAGGGGAAGGAGGAGAAGCAGCGCCCATGGAGAAAGAAGAATGGTCAAAACAAGTCCTGCCGCGGCAAGTACGAGGCCGCCGAGAAAACAGACCGAGAAGAAGATGGCGTTGGCGCCGGAGCGTCCGCCTGAACTTTTCAGAATGGTGGCGTAGGCTTTGCGGTTGGCGTGCCACAGTTGCTGGCGATAGTATTCCTTCAAGGTGGAGGGTTCGCCGAGATGGGCGACGCGCAAGGAAGGAAGGGCCACGACTTCGCAGCCGGCCTGAGAGGCCCGAAAAGCAAAATCCGTGTCTTCGCCGGTGGTCAGGGTTTCATCGAAAGAGGGAATGCGACCCAACAGGGCGCGGTTGAACAGCATGTTGCGGGTGGTGATGAGGCGGAAAGCGTCGGTGGTGATGGGCGCCGTTGAATTTTCTGTGTGGGCGGTGTTTTTGTGGTGCCAATGGGCATGCCAGGAGCGCTGGATCCAGTTTCCGTTTTCGGAGGGACGAACAGGATAGCCCATCAATACCGGATGGGATTTGGTGAGCCACGGGGCGGCTTGTTGGATCCAGTCGGGATCGGGTACGCAATCGCCATCGAGGAAGGCCAGAACGGAGCCGCGGGCCAGACGCAGGGCATGGTTGCGGCAAACGGGAATGGAGGCTCCGGGGTGGACATGGCATTCGTCGAACCCGGCGGTGCGGGCGGCCTCCACGGTGTCGTCGTGGCTGCCGCCGTCGATCAAAATGGTTTCGAGGCTCCAGCCTTCGGGCAGGTGGAGGCGGGAGAGGGACTCCATCAAGCCGGGAATATGGCACTCTTCATTGAGGGCCACCACCATGACGGACAGGACGTGCTGGATTCCGGCATTCATTTTTTCGGGGGGATTTGGTTGGCGGCCCATTGGGTTTGCGAGGCCATGCCCAGCAGGATCTGCACGTCTTTTTCGGTGAGGGTGCCGCGGGAGAGGATGCGGCGGATGCCCAGCATCATGTGGTCGGCGGTGTCGTTGGTCATGAATCCGATGTCCAGAAGGGCGCGCCGCCATTTGGCAAACATGGCCTCGCGCATGGCGGACGGGCATTCGAGGGAGCGTTCCTGCGGCGGTTCAAAGGTGCCGGAGGCGACAAATAGCTCGTAGGCGCAAACCATGACGGACATGGAAACGTTGAGGGACTTGTAGGCGTCGGAGGAGGGGATACGGATGAATTGGGTGCAGAGGGCGAGATCTTCGAGGGAAAGTCCGTTGTCTTCCGAGCCGAACAAAATGGCCACGGGAGTGTCGTGTGCGGCCTCCAGGAGGCGTGGAGCCCATTCGCGCGGGGTTTTGGAGTGGTCGCGGTAGAGGCCGCCGCGATTGGAGGTGCCGGCCACAAGGCCGCAATCGGCCACCGCTTCCGCCGTGGTGTCGAACACCTGCCTGTTGTTCAGAATGGAACCGGCATGGCAGGCCATTTGGTTGGCGTCTTCCATGTTCATACCTGGACGGGGATTCACGAGAACCAGCTTGGAAAGCCCCATGTTCATCATGGCGCGGCAGGCGGAGCCCACGTTGCCGCCGTAGACGGTGTTGACCAGAACGATGCGGATGTTGTCGAGAGGAGACATGGGAGGGAATGATAGCGGATGGAGAGGGGAGGGCAATTCCGAATTCGGGGCCAAGCCGCCTCTTCGCAGCATTCTCAAGGAAGCGATGTTTCGGAGGGAATAAGTGGGCACTGTTTGATGGAGGAAAATGAAAAGGAAAATGACTATGTATTATAATAACTAGTTGTTTGGCTTGGCCAAATCCCAAGGATTGAGAAATGCCACTGAATGGCGCATGAATGGGGATCAACGCAAGGGGAGGGGATCGATGTCTTCGTAACACTCCGGGGTGAAGCGGGGAGTGCAGATGGCGAGAAAAACGAGGTTCGTTGAGCCCGTGTTGGCGATGCGCTGAGGGCATCCGGGCGGAATGAGAAGAACATCGCCGGGGGCCACGTCATGGGGAGGCAGGGGGCCGATTTCGGCGCGGCCGCGGCCTTCAAGAATGAGGTAACGCTCGGTGACAGCGGCGAGGCGGTGAAGACGGGTGGTTACACCGGGTTCAACCCGAGCGCGGGCAATGGAGCAATCGGGATCGCGGTGACCATTGGACAGTTCCAGGATGTGGCACTGCTCGGCGGTATGGAATTCCAAGCCCGGGTTTACCTTGAGAATGGAGGGGTTCATGCGCTTGTTTATCCACGAAGGACGGACCAAAATCGAGCATTGATTGAGGGGGTGGGGCAGGCTAGAGTGCCAGGCTGAAATTAATCCGAGGTATATCCATGGCGTATCCGCATTCTGAAATCGAACCCAAATGGCAGGCTTTCTGGGAGAAGAACAAAACGTTTCGCACCCCCGACGAAGTGGATCGAAGCCGTCCGAAGTGCTATGTGCTGGACATGTTTCCCTATCCCAGCGGGCAGGGATTGCATGTGGGGCATCCGGAAGGATATACGGCGACGGATATCCAGGTCCGCTACAAGCGGATGAAGGGATTCAATGTGCTACATCCCATGGGATGGGACTCCTTTGGTTTGCCGGCCGAGCAGTTTGCCATCAAGACGGGCGAGCATCCGCGCAAGATCACGGAGAAGAACATCGACAACTTTCGCCGGCAGCTCAAAATGCTGGGGTTTTCCTACGATTGGGACCGCGAGCTGGCGACCACGGACGAGGAGTATGTCCGCTGGACCCAGTGGATTTTCCTGCAACTGTTCAAGCGCGGGCTGGCCTATGAGAGCGAAATGCCCGTGAACTGGAGTCCCGACCTGTGCGCCGTGCTGGCGAACGAAGAGGTCGAGGAATGGCGTGCAAAAGGCTTTTCCGTGGAACGGCGTTCGATGCGCCAGTGGGTCTTGAAGATCACGCAATATGCCGAGCGACTGCTTTCCGATTTGGAAGGTTTGGATTGGCCCGAAAGCATCAAGGAAATGCAGCGGAACTGGATCGGGAAAAGCGAAGGCGCCGAGGTGGATTTCGTGCTCGGTTCCGAAAAAATCCGCGTATTTACCACCCGGCCCGATACGCTCTTTGGCGCGACCTATATGGTGCTGGCGCCGGAGCATCCTCTGGTGGATAAAATCACCACTCCCGAGCAGCGCGAAGCCGTAGCGGCGTACCGGGCGGCGGCGGCCCGCAAGAGCGATTTGGAGCGAACCGAGCTGGCCAAGGACAAGACGGGCGTGTTCACGGGGGCGTATGCGGTCAATCCGGTGAACGGCCAAAACATTCCGGTCTGGACGGCCGATTACGTATTGTGGGGATACGGCACCGGTGCCATCATGGCGGTGCCGGGGCATGACGAGCGCGATTACGCCTTTGCCAAAAAATTCAACCTGCCCATCGTAGAGGTCGTGGCGGGGGGAGACCTCTCGAAAGAAGCATTCACGGGCGATGGCCCGCTGGTGAATTCGGCCAATGCGGAGGTGAGCCTGAACGGATTGCCGGTGGCGGAATCCAAGCGACGGATCACGGAATGGCTGGCCGCGAAGGGACAGGGCGAGGGCAAGGTCAACTACAAGTTGCGCGACTGGCTGTTCAGCCGCCAGCGCTTCTGGGGCGAGCCGTTTCCACTGTTGCATTGCCCCTCCTGCGGAGTGGTGCCGGTGCCGGAGAAGGATCTGCCCGTGCGCCTGCCCGAAATGCAGGATTATCGCCCGACGGCGGATGGTCAGCCCCCGCTGGCGCGCGCGACCGAATGGCTGAAAGCCACCTGTCCCGTGTGCGGTGGTGAAGCGCGCCGCGAAACCAACACGATGCCTCAGTGGGCCGGCTCCTGCTGGTATTACCTGCGCTATATCGATCCGCGCAATGAAACCGCTTTTGTCGATGCGGCGAAGGAAAAGTATTGGATGCCGGTGGATTTATACGTGGGTGGCGCCGAGCATGCGGTCCTCCACCTGCTCTATGCGCGCTTCTGGCACAAGGTGCTTTTCGACATCGGCGCGGTCTCGACCAAGGAGCCCTTCCAACGGCTGGTGAATCAGGGAATGATCCTTGGCGAAATGGAATACACCGTGTACCGCAACGCCGCGGGTGCATGGGTTTCGGCCGATGCCGCGAACGAGGAGGGATGCGACCGGCGGACGGGCGAAAAGCTGCAGGCCGTACACGTGCCCGAGGGCGACCTGCAGAAGCAGGGCGATTCCTTTGTGCTGAAGAGCCAGCCGGACGTGCGGGTTTCGGCGCGCGCATTCAAGATGAGCAAGAGCCGGGGAAATGTGATCAATCCCGACGATATCGTGAAGGAATATGGCGCGGATGCTCTCCGCCTCTATGAAATGTTCATGGGCCCGCTGACACAAGTAAAGCCCTGGAGCATGAAGGGCGTGGAGGGCGTGTTCCGCTTCCTGAGCCGTGTCTACCGGCTGGTGCTGGATGAGGAGACGGGGGCTTTTTCGGCGCGCCTGTCCGATGGCCTTCCCACGAAACCCCAGTTGCGCGCCCTGCATGCCGCAATCAAGAAGGTGACCGAAGACATTGAGCGCATGGAATACAACACGGCCATTTCGGCCATGATGATCTTCGTCAACGAGGCGCAGGGTTGGGAGTCGCTGCCCCGCTCGTTGCTGTCCACGTTCATGCTGTTGCTCAGCCCCTTTGCTCCCCATCTGGCCGAGGAAATGTGGAGCCGGCTGGGACATCCCGGCACCTTGGCGCATGAAGCGTGGCCGACGTGGGATGAAGACCTCTTGCGCGAGGATGAAATCGACATTCCCGTGCAGGTGAACGGCAAGTTGCGTGGCCGTATACGGGTGCCCGCCGAGGCGGACGAGGCGTCCGTGCTGGCACAAGCGCTTGCGTGTCCGGAAGTGGCCATGCAAATCGCAGGCAAGGAAATCAAAAAGAAGATTTTCATCCCGAAGCGCATGGTCAATCTGGTCGTGGCCGGCTGAACGAAATCGACGACGGAGGAACGGGCATGAGCGAACTTTCGAATGCGCTGCAAGGAAAATTGAACAGCCGGAAGAGCCATGTCAAGGATCCCGGCTCCGACCGGCAGCTTGATTTGTTCACGTCCCTGTCCGACCGAAGCGTGACCAAGCCGAAATTCGCAAAGTCCAAAACCGAGCCGGAACCCCGGGAGGAAATTCCGTTGGTTTTGCCCTTGTCTGAACCACCCACCGACCTTTCCTCCGATGTGCGTTCGGTGTTGTCCGAGGCGAGCCAAGTGCGCCACATCGATGCCACGCCCGTCACGGCCGGGGAATCGTCGCCTGTTCGCACGGGCGTGTATCATCGGCCCCGCCGCGTCACGGCGCCTCCCCCGCTGGAAGAGCAGCAGGAGTCCATCTCGCCTTCCCCCAAACGGGCCTTTTTCGTTGCGCCGTTGATTCAATCCGTGCGCGTCTGGTTTTCCGGCATCGAACTGGACCGCCGGATGCTGGCCATTGTGGCCGCGCTCTTCGTGCTGGTGGCGTTGCTGGCCTTCTGGTCGGCACGTCCTCCGCGCCCGGACACAGAGACCGTCACCGAAGCGAATTCGAACGAGGTTTTGCCTGTGGAGGAAATCCCACCGGTCGAGCCCGTGACGATGCCCGTGGCCCCGGCTCCGGTCGCCGCCGTTGTGGCCCCGCCGACGCCGGCTGTCCCTGCGCCCGTTGTCGAAATGCCGGTTGTGAACTGGAAAATTCCGGGCACCGTGGCCACCCAGAATGGCGGGGCCATTCTCCTGCGCTTCGAGGATCCGGTGTTCGTTTCGGCCGACAATATTTCGATCGAAGGTATGCGAGCCCTGAAGGCCGTGGCCGCCAAGCTGGTGGCCATGAAAATCTCGGGCCGCGTCCTAGTGACGGGCTACACGGACGATGTTCCGTTGACCAAGCCAACCGCTCAATTCAAAAGCAACGACGATATTGCCGCCGCCCGCGGCAAGGTGGCGGCAGATCATCTGGCCCAGTTTGCGCGTGCAAACAAGGGTTTGGTGTTCGAGGCGAAAGGCGGATCGGCCTCCCAGGCGCCGTATCCAAACGACTCGCCCCAAAACCGACGATTGAACCGCACGGCAACCGTGCAAGTCATTCCTGCGCCTTGACCGGCGCCAACGTAAACACAAGGAGATCCCCGTGGCAGGCGAATATGTCTTCAACCTGAATCATTTGTCCAAGCAGTACGACCGGCTGACGGTGCTGGACGACATCACCTTGGCCTTTTACTTCGGAGCCAAGATCGGCGTCATCGGTGGCAACGGCGCCGGAAAATCCTCCCTGCTGAAAGTGATTGCCGGTCTGGACAAGGACTACCACGGCGAGTGCATTCTCGCTCCGGGCATCCGTGTTGGATATCTTTCCCAGGAGCCCCATCTGGACGAGACCAAGGATGTGGCGGGCAACGTGGCCGATGGCGCCGCGGAGGCGCAGGCCATTCTCGACCGGTATGGGGAAGTGTGCGACAAGCTGGGCGAGAAATTGTCCGACGCCGAATCGGAAAAACTCAACAACGAGATGGGGCGTCTTCAGGACCTGATTGATTCGCGCGACCTGTGGAGCCTCGACAGCCAGATCGAGCGGGCCATGGAGGCCCTGCGGCTGCCGCCGGGCGATGCCGACGTCCGCAAGCTGTCGGGCGGCGAAAAGCGCCGCGTGGCGCTGTGCCGCCTGCTGCTGTCCAATCCAGACGCCTTGCTGCTGGACGAGCCCACCAACCATCTCGATGCGGAGACTGTGTCGTGGCTGGAGGAATATCTCAAGAAATTCAGCGGCACTCTGGTGGTGGTGACTCACGACCGCTACTTCCTGAACAATGTCACGGAATGGATCCTGGAGATGGATGCCGGCCGCGGCACTCCCTACAAGGGCAACTACGAAAAATGGCTGGAGACCAAGCAAGCCATGGCCGCCCAGCAAAGCAAGCAGAGCGCCTCGCGCCAGAAAATGCTTCAGCGCGAGCTGGAATGGATCCGCCTGAATCCCACCGGGCGCATGTCGAAGAGCAAGGCTCGCCTGTCCCGCTATGAAGAGTTGGCGGCCCAGCAGGTCGACACGCGCGAGGATTCGCTGGAGATCCAGATTCCGTCGGGCAAGCGTCTCGGCGACTTGGTTGTCCGAGCCGAGAATTTGCGCAAGGTGTATGGCAACCGGGTGATCATGGACAAGGTTGCGTTCAATCTGCCGCGCGGCGGCATCGTGGGCATCATCGGCCCGAACGGCGCGGGCAAAACCACGCTGCTCCGAATGATCGTGGGCGAGGAGAAGCCCGATGGCGGCACGTTGGCCGTGGGCGATACCGTTGAGCTGTCCTATGTGAACCAATCCCGCGACACGCTCGATCCGGACAAGACCGTGTTCTAGGAAATCACCGGAGGCATGGAAACGCTGGAACTGGGCGGCAAGCCCATGAATGGCCGCGCCTATTGCACACGTTTCAATTTCCGGGGAACGGATCAGCAGAAGAAAGTGGGCCAGCTTTCCGGCGGCGAGCGGAACCGCGTGCACCTGGCCAAGCTGCTCCGGCGCGGCGGCAATCTGCTGCTGCTAGATGAACCCACAAACGATCTCGACGTGACGACCCTCCGCGCGCTGGAAGAAGGCGTGCAGTCGTTTGGCGGGTGCGCCGTGGTGGTGAGCCACGACCGCTGGTTCCTTGACCGCATCGCCACGCACATCCTCGCGTTTGAGGATGACGGCACCGCCACCTGGTTCGAAGGAAACTTCGAGGGCTACCACGAGCAGCGCCGGCGTCTGCTGGGCGAGGCCGCCGATCAACCCAAGCGCATCCGGTTCCGCCCGATTTAAGGGAATGCCTTTCCGATTTTCCAGGTGGATCCGGCTGGGCACGGTTGCGTGTGGCGGGCTATGGCTGGCGGCGTTTCCTTTCGCCGCGGCTCAGCCGCCGGAATCCGCAATGCGGGTAGGCACCACCGGGCGGGCCACGATTTTCAGCGCCGACCGCCGCTTCATGGTCTCGGGCCTGACATCCGCCGAGAACATGGTGCTGGCCCGGAAGTTGTCCGAGCTGGCCGGACTGGTGGAAGCCAAAACCGGGATTTCCCTGCCCATGCAGCGCGATCAGGTGCTGGGCGTCATGGTGCAGAGTTCTTCCGTGCCCGATGCCCAGATCCTCAAGATGCAGGGATGGGACGATGGCCGTTTCTACCAACGGCTGGTTGTGCCGGGTCGCCTCCGCCTGGATGGCGAGGACCTCATGGAAAGCGCCTGCTGGCTGATGCTGAACCGCTATGCGGCGGAATACACGCCCGCAGGCCAGCGAACCGGAATGGGCGCCACGGTGCCGGACTGGATTTCGGCCGGGCTGGTGCAAAACACGCAGGCGGCGCTCCGCTCCCGCAACCGCGATTGGATCGCGCGCGAACTGCTGGAAAACCGCACCATGCCCTTGGCGCAGGTCATCAAGCAAGCCGAACTTCCCGCCGGGCGCTGGCGTGAAAAGGCCTATGCCGCTGCCGCCGTGGAATTTTTATTTCCGGATGGCGATCTGACCACCTGGGCCACGTTGTTCAAGGCGATAGGCCTTCGTCAGGCCATCGATGCCTCCTGGCTGCGCCAACATTCTCCCGCCCTGCAAAACCGGAATCCGGAGAAGGTCTGGCGAGCGCATCTGGAGCAACGCGCCCGGAGCCGCACCTTGGAATCCTGGGGTGATCGCGGACTGCAAATCGAAGAACAACTGCTGCAAACCCTGAATTTCCGACCAAGGGAATACGCAAATGACGTTCCCGGCGAGGTGCCGCCGGACTTGTTTGCGCGCGACCTCATCGACCATCGCGGCCAGGACTGGACGCTCCCCGTGGTCTCCGCTCTTCTGCTTCAGGTGCAAAGCCTGAGCGTGGGCGCGCCTCCCGCCATGCAGGAGGTGCTGGCTTCCTACGCGGCTTTTCTGGAGCAACTCGCCACGCCGCCCGCCGTCAAAACCTCCTGGTGGAAGCGCGCGCCAAAGAACCCGGACAAAATCCAGCCCCCCGACGACGCCACATGGCAACTGGCCTTGAATCAGCTCTGGCTTCGCGCCGAACGTGCCCATCAGGGATTCCTCGAAAACCATCAATCCCGAAAGCGCTATGTGGACGCCTTCGACCAGCCCTCCCCAGGCGAATTCGACGAACCGGAACCCGTTCCATCCGACTTGCCCCGCACCCGTGCGCAGCAATACGTGGACGAAGTTGAAGCGCGATTCACTTCTCCTTGACCATCACCAGCGCCATTTTGAAGGGCTGGACAGCATGAAGCGCGTGGGGGTGGTTGGCGGGCATGATCACCATGTCGCCCTCCTTGGCGCGCAGGGTTTTCTCGTCGATGGTGATCCGGACCGCTCCCTCCAGAATAAAAACCAGCGCGTCATAGGGCGCGGAATGCGTACTCAAACCCTGCCCCTTGTCGAACGCAAACAAGGTCACCGTCCCGGCCTTCTTCGACACGACCGTGCGACTCACCACGGCATCGGGCGCCACGTCCACCAGAGCCGCCATGGTAATCGCTTTTGACATGAATCCCTCCGCCGGATTATCTTTTTTGATTTTGGGCATGGGTTTCTCCTTTTCAGGGAACGTACCGCACGTGATGCGAGATGCAAAAAAACTCGCACCCGCCAAAGGTTTTGCTAGCCTCCGTCCCATGAACTGGAAAAATGGGTTGTTTGTTCTGGTGGTGCTCCTCTTGTCGTTGGGCAGCGTTATGGGGCAGGGGAGTGCAATAGAATCGGATCGATTTCGGGAAAGCCTGAGTCCGCAAGGACCGGTCAGCGATTGGGCGGAATTGCTCTCGCCCGAACAGAAGGCGGAGCTGAATTCGCGCATGGAAGCCCTGAAGGCTTCCAACGGGGCCGAGCTGGCCGTGGTCACCGTGAAGTCGCTGCAAGGCGGCGAAATCGATGACTTCGCCCAGAAGCTGTTCGCGCAATGGGGCATTGGCCAAAAGGGCAAGGACAACGGCGTTCTCCTGCTCATTGCTGTGGAAGACCGGAAAATGCGCATCGAAGTCGGCTATGGCATGGAAGGGGTCCTGCCCGACGCCAAGACCGGACGCATCCAGGACGAATACATCGTGCCCCGGTTCAAGGAAGGAAACTACGCCCAAGGATTGATCGATGGCGCGGCCGCCTTGCTCACGGTGATGGGCGGAACCGAACTCCCCGAGCCCGCGCCCACCGAAAACAATCCCGTCGCTGCCGTCCTCTTTCTGATCTTTTTCATCGTGATCTTCTTCCTCGTCGTACGTTCGGCCATCCGTGGAAACCATGGCGGCGGTTTTGGAAGCAGTTCCGGAGGAGGAAGCCGTTCGGGGGGCGGCGGCTTTGGCGGTTTCAGCGGTGGCAGTTCGGGCGGAGGCGGCTCCAGCCGCAGTTGGTGATGTAAAACGAGTCGAATAAAGAAGGAGAACGTCATGGGCAAAGGTTGTTTTTTGGTTGGCATCATTTTCGCCATTCTCGCCATCGTGGTCGGCTTGAGTTTCATGGGCATGTGGAACGGCATGGTGGCCAAGGACGAGGAGTGCAACAAAACGTGGGCCAACGTGGAATCCGTGCTGCAGCGCCGCTTTGACCTGATCCCCAACCTGGTCAACACGGTGAAGGGATACGCCTCGCACGAACAAGGCACCCTGGAGGAAATCACCCGCCTGCGCAGCCAGTGGGGCGAAGCCAAGACCCCCGAAGCCAAGGCCGGCGTGGCCTCCATGCTCGAAGGCGCCATGGGCCGCCTGATGGTGGTGATGGAAAACTATCCCGACCTCAAGGCCAATCAAAACTTCATCGCCCTGCAGGACGAACTGGCCGGGACGGAAAACCGCATCAGCGTCGAACGCCAGCGTTACAACAGCGCCGTGCAAGCCTACAACACGCTGATTCGCTCCATGCCCACGGTGTTCCTCGCCCGCCTGGGCGACTTCACACCCCGCACCCCGTTCGAGGCCGTTCAGGGCGCCCAAACCGCCCCCACGGTTTCCTTCGAATAACGGAAAAAGGACAGCTATCACAGTTAATTAACTGTGATAGCTGGAAGTTTTCCACACTGTGGAAACATTTTTTCCATTGTGTGGAAAAACCGGATGGGAGAGGGCGGCATGAAAAACGACTGGAAAAGCCTGCGCGACGAAGTGGTGGAATTCCGCGATGCGCGCGACTGGAAGCAATTCCACACGCCCAAGAACCTCGTGGCCGGGCTGGCCATCGAGGCCGCAGAGCTGCAAGAGCAATTCCTATGGTGTACGGACGCCGAATGCGAGGCCCGCATCCGCGACCGCGTCCGCCGCAAGGCCATCGCGCAGGAACTTGCCGACGTCGTCAACTACGCGCTCCTGCTGGCCGATCACATGGCACTGGATCTGCCGACTGAAATCCGGAAAAAAATCCGCATCAACGCGAGAAAATATCCCATCCGCAAATCCAAAGGCTCCGCCAAGAAATACACGGAACTGTAGGCCGCCTTCCTCTCTTTTGGTGGAGAGGCAACCATTGGGGGGAGAGAGCGGCGTTACGTGGTGGGCGATACAGAACTCGAATCTGTGACCTCTTCCATGTCAAGGCGCAGCTCAGAATGAAGGAAACAGAAATAATGCAATAAGATACAACAAATTATAGAAATCCGGTTGACATCCGGTTGACATTTTAGGGGGTTTGGCATAGGGT
>CAYNHA010000191.1:0-5526 GCA_964397035.1 uncultured Verrucomicrobiota bacterium | reverse complement strand
TTCGATGCGTTCGGCGGAGACGATTTGGCGGCCGGCGAGAATCCAGATGTCGCGGTGATCGGGGAGGTGGCGGATTTTGACGCCGCCTGCGGGATCCCAGGCGGCGATTCGCCAGCGGTCGCCGGGGAGGCGGATTTCGTCCTGAGAGAGAGCCTGGAAGAAGGAGCAATCGAAGCGTTCGGCGAGGCAGAGGACGCGCAGGTCGGTGGGGGCGATGCGCGGCATGTGGTCGAGCGCGGCCAGGAGGAGCGCGGGGACATCGTGAAAGGGGTAGATGTGGGCGTGGGCATCGAGATGGATACGGACCGGTTTCATGTTAGGGATCCTGGACGGGGGGGGGGAGGAGGGATTCGACGGTGAGGGGGGAGAGGGTGAACACGAGGTCCCGGCCGCGCACGGTGGCCCAGCGGGGGCCGCCGGGCGCGATTTCGTTGCCGACCAGCAAGGTGGTGGCCAAGCCGCTTTTCCCTCTCAGGTGAAGGGTCAGGGAAATCATGGGTTTATCCAAGCCGGAATGGGGAGGTTCTTCCGCCACGAGGGATTGTGCGCGCAAGGGGGTGAGGGAGGACAGGAGGCGATCCAGCCAGGGGACGGCGGGCGACCACTGGCCGGTGGAGGCGTCGCGGACGAGGCGATGGGTCTGGTTGGACGCATCGATGCGGATGGAGGAGATGTCGCTGGCCGGGACATAGAAGATTTCGCGCGAGCGGTAGGCCACGGGATTGAGGGAGAAATCCAGCAGGAGGGATGTGGTGGCCAGGGCGGCGGAGGAGTCGCCATCGATGGAGATGCGAACGGTTCCGGGGTCCTGCGGGTTGGGACCGAGGTTGAAAACAAGGGGTTCCGCTTCGGGGTTGCGGAGGTCGATGCGGATGGTGCGGGTGAAGGGAAGGTCCGCGGGGTTCGGAGAGGGGGTATCGAAGGAGGACAGGCGGACATCCGACCAGGAGCGGATCAAGGCGTGGATGGCTTCGGGATCGGCGGGAGCTCGGATGGGGGCGAGGAGTTGCCAGACATCGTTGTCGTCGCGCGAGACTTCGAGAACGGTTTCGGATTCCTCGATCCGGATGCCTTGGATGGCCTCGGGGTCGATGCCGGGGAGGCGGCGGTCCCGGAGATCGTCGGGGCGGACGAGAAGGGCTTGGCGAACGGCCACCGGGACGGCGTAGATGGAATTCTCGGCCTGAAGGCGGGCATAGACGAGGGTGGGGTCGTTGGGGAGGGGGTCGCCGAGGGAGAGCATTTGGGAGCCATCGCCGGAATCGGTGTTGAGTACGGCGGTGACGGCGCTTTGGCTGTCGAGTCCATAGGGGGAGAGGTCGCTGACGGCATCCTGGATGAAGAGGGACACGGAGCAGGAAAGAAGTGTTTCGACGAGGGCGGTGATGCTGGCGGAATCGATGCGGGAGGCGAAGGGCTGGAAGATGCGCCAGGTGCCCTGGGGGTCGCGGGCGAGCTGGATGTAGCCAGCGGGGCCGCGGATGTCGAGGCGTTCGATGGCGGCGGGGGAGCCCGAGAGGAGGGAGCGGTCGCGGAGGGCATCGGCGCTGGCCGGAAGCAGATCGAGGAGGGAGGTATTGATGCGGGCGAGGACGGGGTGGTCGGATTGGCGGACGTAGACGCCGTCGCCCAGGGGGGTGCGGCGTCCGATGAGGATGCGGTTGGTGACGGAGCCCTCGATGATGGAAAGGGTGGCGCGAGGATCGTCCAGGCCATATGGCGCATATGGATCGAGGGTCCGGCGGGGAGGCAGGATGATGTCGCCGCGGGGGAGTTCCTGCAAGGCGCCGAGCAGGCGTTCGATCGCCACGGGATCGGCGCGGGCGGCGATGGGGTGGACGAGCAACCACTGGCCATTCCGGAGGCGGCACTCGATGGAGAGGTCGCCGGAGCTGACCAGGAGGCGGTCCACGCGCGCGGGATCGAAGCGGAAGGCGCGGCGGGCCTGCTCGAGGCGGGAGCGTTCGGTGTCGTCGTCCCGGTCCCAGAAGATGATGAGCAAACCGAGAAAGGCGGCGATGAGGGCGAGGATGCCGGTGAGGCGGAAGTTCATGTCTAGTGTCTCCTCCGCCAGACGACGCCCAGACCCAGCGCCGCCACGAGCCCGGGCAGGAAGACGCCCACGGCCCAAAAGAGATTGCGCAGTTGATGGGCATCCATGACCAGGCGCAGGTTTTCGTAGGTCTTGGGGGAGATGGCCAGCCGTTCCTCCCGGTCAAGCAGCCAGTTCACGGAGTTCATGAGCAGGTCGGCATTGGCGCCCATGAGGCCGCCATTGGAGGCAAAGGCGGAATCGCCGATGACGACCAGGCGGGTGGGGCGGATTTGCACATGGACGCCGGGGACGGGGCCGCGTTCGATGGCCACGGCGACGGGGACGGGGCCGGGGATATCCACCTGCGGATCGAAATGGAGCGACACGTCGTCGGGATCGAATTCGGCCCAGCCCTGGGGGGAGCACGTGGCCAGAGCGGAGACGACGGGCTTGTCGCCGCCGGCCGTGAAGGGACGGGGGCGGATGGAACGGGGGAGGAAGAGGACGCTGGCGAGGTTTTGAAGGGGTTCGGTGATGGGATGGGGGGGATAGGCGGTGATATAGATTTCGCGTCCGCTGAGGGTCCGGGTTTCGTCCACGACGACATCGGTGCCCAGCACCGCTCCCCATTCCTGGAGCAGGGGTTCCAAGCCTGTCGTGGAGCGGGCATCGAGGAGCAGGAGCAGGCGGCCCTTCCGGTCGAGATAGTCCCGGATGAGGGCGATTTCGAAGGGGGCGAAGGTTTGGGTGGGGCCCGCGATGATCATCAGGGCGCAGCGGCTGGGAATGCTTTTGGCCTCGCCGAGGTTGAGCACTTCGACATCGAGGTTTTCATCCCGCAGGCGCGCGGCGATCCGGGAATAGCCGGTCCGGCGGTCGAAATCGCCGGGGGAGCGTTCGCCATGGCCCTGGATGAAGTGGACCACGGGGCGCGTGGACTGGGTGAGGGCGTAAATGGCGCTGCTGAACAAGGGTTCGCCGCGGAAGGACTGTTTGGGTTTTTCGATGTCGCCGGTGGGGTAGACATATTCGATGAGGTCGGTGGCGGCCACGGTCTGGTGGCGTTCGCCGATATGGAAGACCACGCCTTCGGAATCGCCCAGGCGGTACTGGCCCGCCAGTTGCTCGGTCCGGGCCAGGTCGCGGTCCGGATCGACGAATTCGACCGAGACGGAACGGGAGGCGGCGGCATATTCCTGAAGCAGGATGGACACGTTGCGGTACGCCTCGTTGGAGGGGCGCAGGACGGCGATGATGCGGATGTCGTCCACGACGGACCGGAGAAGGCTCAGGCTTTTTTCCGAGAGCTGCGCGACGGGGTCGCGGTTCCAGTGGAGGCGCGCGTAGTGGCGCATGGAGAGGTAATTGAGCATGATGAAAATGGAGCAGGCGAGCAGGCCGGAGACGGCCAGGTGGGCATGGAGGGCCCAGCGCCGGAGGCGGCTGGCGGAGGGGGAATGGGGAGAGTTCGGTTCCATGGATTTCAGCGCAGGCGGCGCGCCTCCAGAATGCGGATGGACAGGAAGAGGAGGAGCACCGTCGCGCTGAGGTACCAGACGATGGCGCGGGTGTCGATGGTGCCCGCGGCGAAGTCCAGCATGTGGACGGGAGCCGAGAAGAAGCTTGAAATCTGCCGGACTTTTTCCACATGGGAGTAGAACGGGAGGAGGCCGCCGGACAGCAGGATGCCCAGCGCGCCCAGGCAGGCCATGGCGGCCACGATCTGGTGCCGTGTGAGCAGCGAGCCCATCAGTCCCACCGAGAGGAAGAAGGCCCCCACCAGCGCGGTGCCGAGGTAGCCCGAGGCGATGGGGCCCCAGTCGATGGGCGGCAACTGGGCGCCGCAGTGCTTCAGGATGGAGGCGTAGGAGAGCGTGGGGATCCACAGCAGCAGAAAGGCGGAGTAGGCGCCGGCGAACTTGGCCAGCACCACGTCGGTCTCGGTCACGGGTGCGGACAGGAGGGATTCGAGCGTGCCCATGCGGCGTTCCTCCGCGAACAGGCGCATGGTCAGCAGGGGCGTCACGATCAGCATGTCCAGCCAGAACCAGGGCGAACCGAAGAGGGTGCCCGCCATGTCGCCGTCCGTGGACCCCCGGGCCAGACCGGCGGCCAGCATCCAGAAGCTGAAGCCGGTGACGAGCAGGAAACAGACGCCCACGACATAGGCAATCGAGGTGCGGAAATAGGAACCCATTTCCCGGCGCCAGAGATGGAAGAACGGGGTCATGGGGTTTTCCTTTTCGCCGGGTTTTGCACGAGGGAAGGCGACGTGGTCAGGCGCAGGTAGGTTTCTTCGAAGCCCCTGGATTCGTGGTGCAGTTCCCTCAGGGGCCACTGGTGCGAGCGGGCCAGTTCGGAAATCCGGGTGCCCAGATCGGCATGGCCCGAGGGGATGGAGACGGAGGTCCATCCATCGGGGAGGATCTCCGTGCGGACATCCGTGGCGCCGCAGAGCGCCTGGAGTTCATGGGTCAGCCGGTCGGGCGGGGCGAACAGTTCGGCCACGAGGCGGGCGGCGGCCTGGACCAGGCGGGCGGGGGAATCGGATGCCGCGAGGCGTCCGGAATTCAGAATGAGAGCGCGCTGGCACAAGGGCTCCACTTCGGCGAGCACATGCGTGGAAAACAGAATGGCGCGGTTTTTGCCCATGTCGCGGAGCCATTCGCGGGTGGATTGCACCTGGGCGGGATCCAGGCCGGCCAGCGGTTCGTCAAGGAGGAGGACATCGGGTTTGTGCAGCAGGCAGTCGGCCAGACCGGTGCGTTGCCGGAAGCCGCGCGACAGATTTCCCAGGATGCGTTTCGAGACGTCGCCGAGCCCGCATTGTTCGGTCACTTCGCGCAGGCGGGCCGCGAGACGGGGGCCTTTGAGCCCGCGGATGCGGCCCCGGAAGGCGAGATATTCATCCACGCGCATTTCGGGATAGAGCGGCACGGTTTCGGGCAGGTAGCCGATGCGGCGGCGGACGTCCAGGGAATGGGTGGTGACATCGAAGCCGGCCACTTCCACCCGTCCGGAGGTCGGGGCCAGCGCGCATGCCAGAATGCGGAGGGTGGTGGTTTTTCCGGAGCCGTTGGGCCCCAGGAAGGCCGCGATTTCCCCGCGGCGGATTTGAAAGGAGATGCCGCCGAGCGCTTCGCACCGGGGGAAGCGCCGGGTCAGGGTATCGACCTCCACTAGAATTTCGGCATCGGCCATCGGTTGCATCTCCAGCGCGGGAATCTACCTGCCCGCTCCCGCTGAATCAACCTTTTAGGCCCTGGCCCCGACCTTTGTCCGGCTCCCGCGCGAGTTTCTTGACCGGGATGGGGAGGGGGGGGTAGCATCGGCGCATGAAAATGATTCAATGGATGATGGGCGTGGTTGTGGTGTGGGGAGTTCTATGGGGCTCCGATGCATTGGCGGAGAACGAGGCGCTGTATTTCCCCAATGGGGAGCTCTACATTCCCTGCGCCAATCTGCTGGATTACGATGGAAATGTGGTCCAC
>CAYNHA010000190.1:0-3660 GCA_964397035.1 uncultured Verrucomicrobiota bacterium | reverse complement strand
GTCAAAACCAAGCTGGCTCTAGCCCGTAGCGAAGCCTCCATTGACAATGGAAGTGCGCCTCCCCCGTCCAGGAAGAGGCGCACTTTGTTTAGCGGGAAAATGGGCGATCGTATGCTCACACCCACCCGGTCTACGGCGAGTCCATCTCCTCCATCAAGCGCCGATAGATCGGCGCAAACCGCCCGCCGCTCCGGATCCCCTCCTGCGCCAGAGCCCGCGCCATGTCCGGCCTCCCCGTCTTCATGTAGGAAACAAGAAGGGCCTGGTCGCACGCCACCAAATCCTCGTCCGCCAAACGCTCCCTCGCGGCCTTCAGAAGCGGAATGGCCTCCGCCCACTCCCCTCTCAATTGGAGCAAGCGCCCGACATAACGCTCTGCATACCCCGTCGACCCCATCCCGTTCGCCAGCAAAAACCGTCCCTCCTCAATGGCTTTTTCCGCCCGTTCGAGATCCTCCGCCGACAATCGCCCCCGCACTTTTTCCCGGCACGCCAGCATGAAATACACGTACTCCAAATGCCACGACGTGTATTCCGGCACCTGCTTCGCCGCGATCTCAAACAACGCCAACGCCTCGGACAACCGGTTTTCGCGAAGCAACACGCGCGCCACCATCCCCGCGATCGGTCTCAAGCCACCCGCATGCGGACGTTCGGTCTGCCACTGCCTCATCGCCTCCAGGACTCCCGGCGACTGGCCAGCCTCCGCCTTCCGGCAGGCGCGCTCGTATCGCTCCAAGACCTCTGCATTCGCGCGCTTCATGAACGGCACCCCGAACAACACCCGCATCGTGTGGTTGACCCGGTATTCGTCGTACACGTTCGCCCCGAGGCGCGCCATCAGCGTCTCGTCGTCCGGCAACCTTTCCAGCGCCTCACCGGACACCTTCAGCCCCTCCGGCAATCCTGCCATCGCTTCGACCACCAAGCGCGCCAGCGCAATCTGTCCCCGGAGCGACAAATGCACGTGGTCATCCATCTTCTCCCACCCCGTCGCGCCCTCGGCGCTATCCTGCCGGAACCGCTCCGCCACATCGCACAGCACCGCCCCGTGCTCCCGCGCCGCAAGCCGAATGGCCTCCTCCGTGGCGGAAATGGGCCGCCACGGCATGGTGTCCAAATCCCGCGCCGCCAGGAAGGCATGGCGCGCACCCTGGACGTCTCCCGCCGCAACGTTCGCCCGCCCGGCCCAATAATGGGCGCTGGCATGGCGCGGAGCCAGATTCGTCGCCCGGCCAAACGCCCGCAACGCTTCGGCGGGACTCGTCGCCAGCCGCGCCAGCCCCTCCGCCAGACACGCCTTCACCTCCATCCGCTGCGAATCGGGGAGACCTTCGATATCCTCCTCCCCCAGCGGCGCCAGCCCTGACTCGTTGCTCGCCGTCGTGCAGACGATGGAGGCCACCCCTGCGGTCCGCGCCGCTTCCAGCATCTCCCCCAGCCAAACCCGCAGGTTCCTCGCCGCCGCCTCGCGCAACGCCGATGCCGCCGGAATATGCTCCCGCCCCACCATCTCCTCCATCAGCGTCCGGTTCTCGTCGCGCTTCGCATGCCATCGGCTGCCCGCCCACTGCACCACCCCAAGCCCCCTCAGGGCGCGAAGCCCCTGGGTCACCCACGGCGGCAGCGTTCCCGCCGCATTCAGCGACCCCGTCCCGTACGCTCCGAAAAACTCGTTGTTCCCCATGTAGAACACCACCAAATCCGGATCGTACTCCAGAGCCCCGCGCACCAGATGCGACAACGGAAAACTCGCCACCGCCGTGATCCCCAGATTCACCACCTCCACCTTCCGCTCCGGCCATGCCCCTTGCAGCATCTCCTGCAGAAAAGCCGAAAACACCAGATTGGCCGGCTGCGGATATCCCTTCGCCGCCGACTCCCCCGCCACGAAGATCCGCACGACTCCCGCCGGCTTGGGCATCGTCAGATTGGACTGCTCCGCATACCCCGGCCGGCTCGGATTGGCAAAAAAATACGGCTTCGCCGCCGCCGGCTCCACGATGCACAGCCTCTCGCCCGACGGCAACCGCCCCGCTTCTCGGATCAGCGCCGGATACCCCCCCCATCCCCGCCAGCGAAACCCGCCTTCAACGCCCATCAACACCAGCAGCGGCAAGGCCACCGCCAGCGCCCTGAACAAAACCCGTTTCCCCCGCGACGGCTTATTCGCTCCGGATTCGATAATAGGCCGAACCGGCATGGTTTCCCTGATCGATAAAGCTGTTCACCGGCGGCGTCGCCGGAAGCCCCGTTTCAATGGACTCGAAAGGCTTCTGCAAATCCAGCGTCCGTTGAACCTCGTAGACATCCTGCGCCCGGCTCCTCCAGCGCAGCACCATGCCCTCCGGGGCCGCCTCCAGCGTCTGCAGGCGTGGCTGGATCGATGACGCCTCGAACGGCCCGTATTCCTGCACGCCCCCGTCCGTTTCATACTCCACCAGCTTGTAGCGGAACGTATCCTCCGCGTTCACCCCCTCATCCGTCACCGCGTACGCCGCTCCCATTCCACCCTCGCCTTGCGCCGCAATCCGCTCCGGATTCACCTTCACCCATTCGCCGTTTTCTTCCCGGTACAGGTCGAATCCAACCGACTCCTCCTCCGACGCCGTCTCCCAGCACACCACCATCGCCCCTTCGCGCTCCTGAAGATACAAATCGTATAGCACCACGCGCGTCGATTCCACCAGCTTGTACGAGTTCAAGCCATTCCCGCCATCGCCCGTCGTTTTGGACGTGTACACCTCCCCCCAGCTCGTCACGCTGACGTTCGGATTGGCCAGCGCGTCAATCGCCGTGTCGGTCCCCCCGCCGCCCGATGCATAGACGTCGAAATAAAACGTGTCGCCTTCCGCAAGACCCAAGGTCACCAGCGGCCCTTCGAAGAGCAGTTCGCTTGAGGCACCGGGCGTAAAACTAAACGTGGGAGCGGCCAGCTCCGCCCACGCGCTGTTCGTGTACTGCCACAACTGGGCCCCGCCGCCCCCATCGACCCAGGAGCCAATCCAGTAATCCATGGCACCGTTTGGAGAATCCAAGTAGATGGGTCGACTCCACCCGTTCCCTGTAGCCGTACCCGCCGTCTTTTCCGTCGCGATGCCGATCAGAAACTTTCCCCAGTCCGTCGTCGACAGGTTCCCGTTGACCGTGAGCGTGAACAACACGTCCGAGGCCGTGTGGGAAACCTCCATGCCCAGAATGTCCAGCGTTCCGTTACCCGTCGCCAAGCCCGGATCAATGTCTCCCGTGGTATCCAGGTAAGGCGAATTCGTTCCCTGCGCGGCCCAGGCCGTGGAGAACATGCCCACCCACAAGATTCCAACCAACATCGAAACGCAATTCTTCCTGTCCATGTGGCCTCCGCTGGAGTCCATTTAGGCACTTTCCCGCCGCCACCGTCAAACACTTATTGCCAAAATCGAGCTTCCTTGCCCAAGTATGCAGCCGAAGAGTTCTCTCACAGAGTCACAGAGGGACAAAGGAGTCCTCCGTGCCCTCTGTGAGAATCGACTCGGCGTTCCTGCTTGGAGAACCCGGCTCACTTCATTTTCTAAATGAGCGGTGGCAAAAGCCCTCCGCATGAGCGATAGTATCCTGTCTATGAAGCCGAACGCCGAGATCGTTGAAGACCGCAATGCCCTCGCCCTCGGCCTGGCCACG
>CAYNHA010000189.1:0-7370 GCA_964397035.1 uncultured Verrucomicrobiota bacterium | reverse complement strand
CGGAGGACGCGAGCGCGAGCGCGGGCAGCGGCTTCGATGCGGGCGAGGGGAGGAGAGGTGAGGACCCAGCGGATGAAGATGGGAATCCAGCGGATGGGAACGGCCAGGGCAGCGAGGATTCGGACGAGGCCGCCGGGTTGTTCGTGGCACTTGTCGTCGACGAGAAGGAGGATGCGCCTGGCGCAGAGGCCGAGGAGGCCGCAGGGGCGGTCGACGTCGAGGACGAGGACGTCGGCGCGGCGGTGGAAGAGGATGCGCTTGAAGAGCTGGGCGGCCATGGTCCAGCGGTTTTGGGAAAGGCGCAGGCGGGGGGCATCGGGGGGGAGGGCGGTGGGGGTGGCGTCGTTTTCGCGGCAGACGGCTTCGGGGCGGAATCCGTTTTCGGCGGCGGCGGCGAGTTCGGCGGGGGAGAAGAGGGGTTTGCGGGTGGGTTCGAGGACGAGGAGGGTGGAGGGCGTTTTGTTTTGCAGGAGGCGGTCGAGAGCGGGCTGGGCGGGTTTGAGATCGAGGGCAGGGAGGTCGTTGCATTTGCCCATGCGGCGGGAGACGAAGTCGCGGGCGGCGAGCTGGACGAGGCGGGAATAGTAGCCTTTGCCGGAGAATTCGTCGCGGATGGCGAAGTAGAGAAGCATGGCGAGGAAGGCGAGTTCGTGGAGGGGGCGGAAGACCATGTGCTTGCGGCGGAGATAGAGCATGTTGCGGATGTCGTAGTAGAGCACCCAGGTGACGGGTTTGACGCGGGCGGACATGTGGCGGATGCGGCTGGCGGCGCAGGCGAGGACTCGGTGGCCGGCAGCGCGGATGCGCAGGCACCAGTCGACGTCGTCGTAGTGGATGAAGAAATCGTCCCAGAGTCCAACCTGGCGAAGGACGGAAAAGCGCACGAGGAGGGAGCAGGCGGCGACATAGTCGACGTCGTAGATTTCGTCGCGGTGGAATCGAGCGAGGGATCCGTGGTGGTGGAGGATGAGGCGGCCGAGAGCGAGATCGACATCGCCGCCGATTTCGTTGGTGACGCCGTCGTTGTCCATTTGGATCATGTGGCTGCCGGCGACGCCGGCGTCGGGTCGGGCTTCGAGGGTTTCGACGAGGACTTCGAGGGCGCCGGGTTCGAGGGAGACGTCGTTGTCGAGGAGCCAGACGTAGTCGAGATCCTGTTCCTGAAGCATGGCGCGGAGGCCGGCGTTGAAGCCGCCGGAGCCGCCGAGATTGTCGGGAAGGGGAAGGGTGCGGACCCAGGGGTGGCGGGCGGCGAGGGCTTCGAGGGTGCCGTCGGAGGAATGGCTGTCGACGACGAGGACGGTCCAGTTGGGATAGGGGTGGGCGGCAAGGTCGTCAAGCAGATTCAGGACGTAGTCCTTCTTGTTCCACGTGACGATGACGACGCCGACGCGAGGGGCGGGGGAGGGAATGCCTTTGGGGTCAAGTGTGGAGGGCTTCATGCCAGACTCCGAAATCGGGTGGGGAGGTGTGCAGGTTGCGGTTGTAGAACGGGTCGCCTGCCACGAAGAGGGTGGGATGGCGCTGGACCAGTTGGACATGGTCCCGGCCACCGGGTTCGAAGGCGGGACCGGGAGTGAAGGGGGGGGCATGGAAGATGGCGCGAATGCCGCCATCGGCGACGACGCGCAACCCTTTGGCGCGCGCGTCGAGGCAGGCGGCGGCGAGGAGGCCGCCGGGGTCCATGGCGGGGTCGGGGGCAACGATTTCGCGAAGGCGGGCGAGGTGGAGGAGGGTGGCCACGGGGGAGAGGGCGGCCACATTGCGGGGAAGGGCACCGTAGGCGCCATAGGCGGCATCGGTGGAGGGGAGGCCGCGCAGCGGAAAGACGATGCGGCCGCCGGGGGCGAAGGAAAGTCCGCAGTGGTCCACGGTTTGGTCCGGAGAAACGATTTTGGGGGAGAAGGCGGCGACGCCGGGTGCGGCGACGGCGCGCAGCATGTCGGCGAGGGTGGATGACGATTCGGGGGCTGAGCGGGTGTCAACGACGAGCAGGAAGGGGGTTTCCAAGGTGCGGATGGCGCGGGCGAGGGCCTGTCCCTGGGTTTCGCCGGATTCGGGGAGGAGGACGCGGGTGATGGCGACTTCGCCAGCCTGCTGAATCCAGGGGGAAGCGGATGAGTCGGATGGGCTGGCGTCGTGTCCGAGCAGGAGCACGGCCAGGGAGTCGGCGGGGAGCGGGCGGCGGATGCGGAAATTGCCGATCCAGGCGGAGGGAGAGTCCTCGACGGTGCCCGATTCGCGGCGGCGGGCGAGGGCGGCGGCCAGGGCGCGGCGGCCGGCTTCGAAGGCGTAGGGTTTGTTGGACAGGTCGCGAGCAACGGAGCTGGGGGATTCGCGCCATGAATACAGGATGCGCGAAACGTGTTCGATGCGGCGGGCTTTTTCGGAAACGCGAAGATAGAGGTCGTAGTCCTGGGAGCCTTCAAACTCCTTGCGGAAGCCGCCGAGAGCGAGGGCGAGTTCGCGGCGAACGGCGGAGAAGTGGAGGGCGTAGTTGGTGCAGTCGAACAATTCGGGGGACCAGTCGGGCTTGAAGTGGTAGTACCAGCGGCCGCCGTCGGGGGAGATCTTGTCGTTGTCGGAATAGATCCAGTCGGCGTCGGGGAGGAGTTGGAGGCGGGCGACGACTTCCCAGAGGGCTTCGGGGGCGAGGCGATCGTCGTGATCGAGGAGGGCGATGAATTCACCGGAGGCGAGTTCCAGCGCTTCCTGGGAGGTGGTTGCGATGCCGCGGTTGTCGAGGCGGGAGACGAAGCGGACCTGACCGGGATGGCGACAGGAGAAGTCTTCGATAAGGCGGTTGAGTTCGGGAAGGCCGGAGCCATCGTCGACGATGCAGAGCTCCCAGCGGGGATAGATTTGGCGTTCGACGGAGAGGAGGCATTCGGCGAGATGGGCGGGATTGGTTTTGTAGACGGGGGTGAGGATGCTGATGAGGGGGCGATAGGACCAATCGTCGGTCTGCCGGGCACGGGCAAGGCGGTCGGCGGGGGGGAGATAGGCGACGTTTTTCAAATGCCACTGATAGTCCGGCCAAGGGCTGGTGTACCAGGAGAGGACGGAGTCATCGCCGGTTTCCGGCGCGTCGGTATTTGGAGAGGGAGGAACCTGCTGCAACGGCAGCGCCGGAGGGGGGCTGGAAGAAGCGGGGGGAGGCGTGGGCGGGCGTTTCCGAAGGAGATGGCGCCAGAGGGAATAGCGATGAACAAAGCGCCGGACGGCGAGCGAGTCGGGCTCGGGCAGAAAGGGGCGTTGCGAGGCGGTGTGGAAAGAGGCTTTCAGTCCGCGCAGGGCTGCTCCGCCCTGGCCGTTCCGGATGGCATGGCAGAGGGCGATGGCGGCATGGCCAAGAATGAGGTCGATCCGTCGCAGTCCGGAAAAGTGGGAACGAACCAGCAAGGGGAAGTTTCGCATCATGAAGCGGAGCTTCAGGGGGGTGGGCGAAGACGAGCATTTCCGGTGTTCGACGATGGCTTTTTTGTCATAGGCGATGCGGTGGCCAAAGGCGAGAATGCGCAAAGCCAGTTCAAGGTCGTTGTAGTAGAGGCCGAAGGACTCGTCGTAACCGGCGGTTTGGAGCAGCACGTCGCGGCGCACCAGGAATCCGCAACCGATGAGGTTGAAAAAATCCTCTGAGAAATCGGCATCGCCTTCTGCGCCCCACTCGCTATGTCCGTCGGGGCCGACAATGTTGGCGGCGACGGCGCCGATTTCGGGATGGTCTTCGAGAATCTCCACCATGCGTTCGATGGCGCCGCGTTGGGGACAGGAGTCGTCGTCGAGCACCAGGACATAGGGGGTGCGGACGGAGTCGAAGCCCATGTTGTAGCCACGCATGGGGCGGTTGTCGGAGTGGGGAATGAGCGTGACGCGCGGGAAATCGTTGCGAAGGAGCGAGGCGGTGCCATCGTCGGAAGCGTTGTCGACCACGGTGATTTGCAACCGGGGATAGCCGAGCTGGCGCAGGGCGGACAGCGTGGTTTCCAGCTCGCCCCGGCGGTTATGGGTGCTGATGACGACCGTGACGGCGGGCAGTTGGTGGGGCGCGATCATGCCGAGACATCCGTCCAATAGGAAGAATGCAGACTGAGGACACGCACCCAACGCCTGGGAAGGCGATCGGCAAAGTGGCCGAGGACGGTGCCGATGGTTTTGGCGAGTACGTAGGCGGCGTAGCGGGGAAGCAGGAGGGGGTGGTGGCGAAACATCATGGCGCATTCGCGGCGAAGATAGGAGCTGCCCATGCGTGCGCTGCTGGAGATGCCATGGCCCTTGAAAATCTGGGTGAGGGAATAGGCGCTGTCGAAGTAACGGCGAAGGGCGGTGAGAAAGGTGTAGTTGTGGGAGTGGAGGACGACGGATGCGGAGGCATAGGCGACGGCATGGCCAGCGAGGAGGACGTCGCGAGCGAATTGCTGGTCTTCGCTCATGAGGAGGGAGTCGTCGAAGGGGTGGCGGAGAATGACCTCGCGGCGAGCGGCGGAGCTGACGTTGGAAAAAAAGACATCCCGCTGGAAGGCGGGAGGCTGGCCATCGGGACGGCGCCGGTAGACGACGGGGTTTTCCGGAAAGTGGGTGGCAAGGAAAAACTGCTCCATGGGGTTGGCGTCGGAGCGCGGAACCTGGCGCGAGAAGGAGGCGGCGACTTGCGGGTCTTGAAGGGGCGCGATCAATTCGGCCAGCCAGGTGTCATCGCGGGGAATGGCGTCCTGGCTGAGGAAAACCACGATGGGGCCGCGGGCGTTTTGAATGCCGAGGTTACGGGTTCCACCGTGGCTGAAGCGGGTGACATCGATCAAGCGGACATCCCCCCCCCCGGCCTGCTGGACGAAGTTGCGGGTGCCATCGGTGGAACGCGAGTCCACGATGAGGATTTCCATCGGGGGGCATGGCTTTTGCGAGCGAAGCGCGGGAAGAAGCGCCGGCAGATAGGCCATGGCGTTGAGCGTGGGAATCACCACCGAGACGGCGGCGTTGTCGGAACGGCCCATCATTCGACGTCCGCCATCCCGGTGTTTTCGGCTTCGGCGGGCAGGCGGTCCAGATGGCGGGGAAGAGCCATGACGCTGGCGAGATAGCCGGCGAGCCACAGTTGGAGTCCATTCACGATCATGCACAGGCAAAGCAGAAGCAGGCGTGTGGTGTCGGATCTCTGGAACAATTCGGGGCTGCGGGAAAACTGCGTTCCGAAGAACAATACGCCGACCAGCCCCAGCAGCAGCCAGACGGCGCTGATGACGACGACCGATCCGAAGTGAAGATGGTGGTAGAGCCAGGCGATCAAGGCGTCGGGGCGGAAGCCGTTCAGGTGGGCATAGCTGCGGGCGGTCATGGCGCCCGTGAGCACTTGCAGGCTCGAAATGTTCAGGATGGAGAGGAGGAGCATGCTGTGGACGTCGAATTGCTGCGTGCGGATCTGAAGGGGGCCGACGGCCAGCATGGTCATCACGGTTCCGGTGACCAGCCAGAGGGTGAGCAAGGGAATCAGGATGGCTTGGCTGGGGGTATAGAGAAGAAGAAAGCGCAAGTGCCGCCAGCCGTCGCGGAGGGGACGGAGCTTGGATTCGCCTGCGCGCGGGTGGTATTCAATATCGCACTGGGCAATGCGCAGACCCTCGATGGCGGCCTTGGCGATCATTTCGGAAGCGAATTCCATGCCGGTGGTCATGCAATTGAGTTTGAAATAGGCGTCCCTGCGGATCGCCCGCATGCCGCACTGGCTGTCCTTGAGGGTCTTGCACCCGAACAGAACCCGGACCATCCATGTCAGGACGGGTGTGCCGACGTGTTGATGAAGCTTGGGCATGGCACCCGCGTGGACGCCGTCCAGCCGGTTGCCGACGACAAAATCCGCCGTTCCCTTGCGGATGGGGGCTACGAATTCATCCAGTTTGGTAAGGTCGTAGGAGAGATCGCCATCGGCCATGACCAGGATGTCGTTTTGCGCCAATGAAAACCCCTTGCGGACGGCGGCGCCATATCCGCGCTTGCTTTCCAGCACGACTCGCGCGCCCGCCGCCGCCGCGCATTCGGCGGAGCGGTCCATGGATCCGTTATCGACGACGATGACTTCGCCCGGAATGCCGGCATGGGCGAAACCGATCTGGGCGGCGCGGACGACATCGGCAATGGAAGCCTCTTCGTTCAAGCAGGGAATAATGATGGAAACGCTGTTGACCATGGTGTCACTCAAATTGGGTCACTTTGCGATTTCAGGATGGGGATTGTCCATCTTTTCTTGCGGCCGAACCGAGCACAGCCAAAAAGTGCCCCCGCGCTTTTTGGTGCCGAGGGGAATGGAGCGGCGGGGCTGTTCCTGGATGTGCGAGGACAAGGTGGTTTGCCAAACGGGCCTGAGCACGGCATTGGATTCCGTTGAGAACCCATGCATGGTCAGGATGAAGACCGGTGCATTTTGGCTGGCCAAAAACGAACGATGACGGAGGGCGAATTCCTCTCCGCAGACGCCGCCGTGGATTTCATGGGCCTTGATGCCATGGAGAAACCGCAGGGGGGCGGCAAAGCCGGGTTGGTCGCAGAACACGACGGATTGCGCGGGAATTTGGCGTGCCAGTTCGTACAGCCAATTCCCAAGTCCCGGCCAGTCTCGGGTGGAGGCCATGGCCCTTGTGTTGGGCGCTCCCAGAAGGAGGGGGATGGAAAGGGCAAGGAGGGACAGCACGGTTGCGACCGAACGGTGCCCTTGCGAGACGAACCGATGGATTTCCCGGGCGGCGGCGGCCATTCCGATGACCAGCAGGGGAACCACGACGGGAATGAAGCGGCGGGTGACCCACATCATGAAATGATCATGGAAAACATTGGTGGCCAGAAATGCCATCACGGCGATGGAGGACAACAGCCATGCCGCGGTTCCCAGGTCCCGGGTGCGTGCAATCAAGGCGGCTATCCCCGCCAGGGCCATGAACAGTCCCGGCCCGGTGAAAATGGCCATCAAATAGTCGCCATTGAAGGCGTTGGGGCCGACCAGAAGGGATCGCCATTGGGGATGTCCGATGGACTTCAAGATGGATTCCGCCAGGTGCTGAATTTGTCCACCGACTTCCAGCCGAGGACGCACATACCAGGCAAAAAGGGCGAAGCAGAAAAGCGCAACGGAAAGAATGATGCGTACGGCCAAAATATGCACCGGTTTGGGTTGTCGCGGGAAAAGGTTGCCCATCAACCATGTCATGCCACCCAGCGCCAGGACCAGGCCAAACAGGGGGAAGACCAGGCCGGGCAAGGGACGATAGCAGGGGGCCACAACCGTCATGTGAACGGCGGCGTGGATGCCAACGGTGGCGAGGGAGAGAAGAAAAGCGGTCAACACACGGCGGTTTTCGCGCGCCGGATTCAGGGCGATC
>CAYNHA010000188.1:0-8313 GCA_964397035.1 uncultured Verrucomicrobiota bacterium | reverse complement strand
CTCGGGGAGATAGCCGATGCGGCTTTTGACGGCGGTGGAGCGGGGCGAGGCGCCGAGGACTTCAAGGGTGCCGGAGGTGGGGAAGAGGAGTCCGAGGATCATCTTGATGGTGGTGGATTTTCCGGAGCCGTTGGGGCCGAGAAGGCCGAAGACCTGTCCGGTGGGAACCGAAAACGAAATGGAGCGGACGGCTTCCACGCGAGGCCGGTGCCAGAAGTCGCGGAAGGTTTTGGTGAGGGATTGGGCTTGGATGGAGGAAATCATGAATGAAGAATTAAGAATGAAGAATGAAGAATGAAGAGTTTTCCACAGTATGGAAAACTTTTTCGCGATTTTTCCACACAATGGAAAAAATGTTTCCACACTGTGGAAAACTTTTTTGGGCGGGCGGCATCAGGAGATCTCCAGGCGGTGGAAGGAAGCGGCGCCGAGGGCGAGGGCGGCGGCGGACCAGGTGGCGGCGTAGGCGGCGGCGAGGGCGAGATAGACGGGGGGGATGAGGCGGGCGGCGTCGAGGGCGTCGAGGAGCCAGAAGGCTTGGCCGTTGGGGAGAAGGGCATAGGCGGCGCGGGCGGCGAGGGAGGTGGAGAGGTGGGGTCCGAGGAGGGAGTCGCTGACGAGGCCGAGGAGGAAGAGGCCGCTGGTGAGGAGGAGGACGGGGGTGGAGGAAAGGCGCGTGGCAAGGGCGGCGGCGAGGGCGATGACCATGGCGAGGCTGAAGTAGAGGAGGAGGCCGACGGTCAGGATGGACCAGGAGAAGTTGCGGGGAAAGGCGAGGTGGTCGAGCGGGGTTGGGAGGGCGGCGGCGATGCCGAGGGCGAGGAGGAGGAATGTGAGCAGGAGGAAGAAGGCGGCGGAGGTGAAGGGCCGGCGAGTGCGGTGGTTCCAGGCGCCGGCGCAGGCGGGGGCGAGGAGGAGGGCGAGGAGCGCGGGGAGGGCGGCGGTCCAGTCGAGATGGAGATCGCTGGCGCCGGCGCGCACGGCGAGGAGGGTGGCGGCGAGGGCGGCGAGGGAATAGAGAAAGAGGGCGGTGGCGATGCCGGCGGTTTTGGCGAGGAAGAAGAGGGTGCGGGGGACGGGTTTGGCGAGGAGGATGGCGGCGGTGCCGCGGCGCAGTTCGCGGGCGAGGGTTTCGCTGGCGGCGGTGGCGGCGAGGAGGAAGCCGCCGACCAGGTAGAGGGCGAGGGCGCTGTCGCGGATGATGCGGGCGGAGTCGCCAAGGGTGTAGTTGAGCAGGAGGGGCATGAGCACGATGCCGGCGACGCTGGAGAGGGCGACGAGCAGGAAGACGGGGCGGCGGATGGCTTCGAGGGCGGCGAGGCGGGCGATGGCGAGGAATTGTGCGGCGGCGGCGGGCATCGGCTAGAAGAGCGTTTGATAGGCGGGGGTGCTGGCGGCTTTGAGGGATTCGAGGACGGTTTCGGCTTCGATGGGGACGGGGCGGGAGCCGTTGGGGTAATCGAAGAGCTTGAGCCGGGTGGGCATGGTGCTGCCGGGCTTGACGACGAGGACGGCGGGGGTTTTGTTGGCGCGGTAGCGCGTGGCGAGGTCCTGGACGAGGGAATTGCCGGGCAGGGTGATTTCAAGGCGGAGGTAGTACTTCATGGCTTTGCGCCACTTGATGTCGGTGGTGACGGTTTTTTCGTACCAACTGCAAAGGCCCTTTTCGTTGGAGACGGAGGGGTTCTTGAAGTAGACGATCATGCAGGCGCCGGTTTTCTTCTGGAGCGCGAGCAGGTCTTCGTGATCCTTGGCGTTGTTGAAATCCTTGGTGGGGAGCTGGTCGAACAGGGGGGCGTCGATGACGGCTTTTTCCTCGGGAGTGATGCCGGTGTAGTAGGGCGTGGCGCCGGCGGGGGGGCGGGAGGGCAGCGTGGAGTCGGCGGAGAAGATGGAGGTGTTGGTGGAGTCGGACGTGGAGGAAACGGCGGTCGGCTGTTCCGTGGGCATGGGCGGCGGGTTGGAGGGAGTGGCGAAGCTGGCCGTGGAGGGAGCCAGCGGAGCGGCCGTGGTGGCGGCGGGAGCCGTGGTGGTTTGGCCGGGGCGGTCGAAGCGGGAGCGGTCGAATTTCTTGCGCTCGAAATCGACGCGCTGCTGGGCGTGGGCAGCGGTCAGGGCGAGGGTGGCGGAGAGGGTCAGGAAAACCAGGGTGGGTCGCATGTCCATGGGCGGCTCCGGTTGCGGGGTTATAGCCAATTGTGGCGTTTCATAAACCAGTAGAGGCTTCCGATGAGAACGGCGTTGATGCCGAAAATGTACAGATAGGCGAAGGGCCACGAGGGCCAGGCGGTGTTGGGCATGTGCTGGATGTTCATGCCGTAGAAACTGGTGATGAGCAGGATGGGCATCGAGAGGGTGGCCAGAATGGTCAGCACCTTGATGACGCGGTTGATCTGCATTTGCTGGAGGTTGAGATGGATTTGCAGGGTGCTGGTGAGCGATTCGCGGTAGGTTTCGGCGAGATCGTTGATCTTGGAGAGATGATCCTGAAGGTCGCGCAGGTAGGGAGTGAGGTGGGCGCGGATCACCTTGGAAAATTCGCCGCGCATCATGCGGGCGATGACGTCGCGCTGGGGGGCCATGATCTGGCGGAGGCGCTGCACCTCGCTCTGGAGATTCACGACTTCGGGGAGCACGTCCTTGGTTTCGCCCAGCAGGACGCGGTGTTCCAGAGAAGCCAGCTCGGCGGACAATTCGTCGAGGGCGGGCTGGTAGTTGTCGAACAGGGAGTCGAGGATCTGGTAGGCGAGCAGGTCGGGCGTGCGGGGAAGGGAATGGCCCTTTTTCTGGATGCGGTCGCACATGGTGCTGGTGCTGCGCAGGGGTTCGTCGTGAAAGGTGACCAGGAAATTGCGGCCGATGAAGGCGTTGAGTTCGGTGGTTTGGAAGACGTGGCGGCTGTTGATGTAATCGACGGCGTGGATGACCATGAAGACATAGTCGCCGTAGTCGTCGATCTTGTGGCGTTCGGTGACGGCCACGCAGTCTTCGATGGCGAGGGGATGGAAGTCGAAGACGGTTTCGAGGACGGCCTTGTTTTCCTCGGGCGTGCTTTTCTCCATGTCGACCCAGAGCTGGACGTCGTCATCGTAGAGGACCACGCGAAGGAGATCCAGGGAAAGGTCCTGGTTGATCAATCGCCCTTGGCTGAAGACAAACGTACGAATCATAATGGGGCTTTCCTCGGGGACGGGCCTGAGTGCAAATCCGTTTTCAAGTGATGGAAATTCGAGAGGGAATGATGCACCCGGACCCGCCGGGTGGCAAGGAAAAGAGAGGGCCAGGATGACTTCTCTGCACGGTCCATTCCACTTTTACTTGCCGCCGGTTTTCCCTTGGACTACTTTCCCTGTCTGCACGTAGGACTTGAACAGGAGCCGTCCATGAAACTATCCATCGTAATTCCCGTCTACAACGAGGCGGCGACCATTTCCGAGATCGTGGCGCTGGTACGTTCCGTGGACGTCGGAATGGAGAAGGAAATCCTGCTGGTGGACGATTGTTCCCGCGACGGCACCCGCGATGTGCTGCGGAAGATGGGGGCGGAACAGGCGGATTTGAAGGTGCTTTTCCACGAGGTCAACCGCGGGAAGGGAGCTGCGCTGCGGACGGGATTCGCGGCGGCCACGGGCGACATTGTCCTGATTCAGGACGCCGACTTGGAGTATGATCCCAAGGAATATCCCCGGCTCCTGCAGCCCTTGCTGGATGGTCACGCGGACGTGGTGTTCGGATCGCGCTTCCTGGGCGGGGGGCCGCACCGCGTGGTGTACTACTGGCATTACCTGGGCAACCGTTTCCTGACCACGCTGTCCAACATGACGACGAATCTGAACCTCACCGACATGGAGGTTTGCTACAAGGTGTTCAAGCGGGAGGTGATCCAAGGCATTCCGCTGAAGGAAAACCGCTTCGGGTTCGAGGTGGAGATCACCGCGAAGGTGGCGCGGCGGAAGCTGAAGATCTACGAAGTGCCCATTTCGTATTACGGGCGGGACTATGCCGAGGGGAAGAAGATTGGCTGGAAGGACGGATTCAGCGCCCTCCGGTGCATCGTGAAGTACGCCTTTTCGGATTAAGTCCGGGAGGGTGGAATCGGTCAGCGGGCGAAGCTTTTCGGCGGCTGCAAAAACGTTTGGGCGATCAGGGCGTCGCGCACCTCGCGCCGGGCGTGGAGCTTGGCGCGCATGGGACGGTTGGCGTGGTGGGTACGGTCCAGTCCCGGCATGGGGATCGAAGGCAGGGGCGCCATGCGGCAGCTCATGGCGTACAGGCTGGGGAGAATGGTTCCGGTGTGTTGCGTGGCGGTGTCCAGTGCGCGGCTTTCGCCCGACTGGCTCTGCACGCCTTGCGCAATGGACTGGCTGGCGATGCGTTCGGTTTCGGCAAGTTGGGCGGCTTCTTCGGCGGCCTTTCGGACCTGGGCTAGTCGCTGGGCCAGGGCGGGTTGAATGTGTTCGACGGCGGTTTTCCGGCGAGCGTTCTTGTGCGGCGGTTTTTTGGTGTGGCGCTGGGGGGGCACGGAAACCGGCGGGGGTGGCGGCGGGGTGGCCGGAATATCGGCGCCGAGGCGCTTGAAGATTTCCGCCAGTTCGTCCGGCGGCGGGGCATTTCCGCCGCCGGACTGGAGGGTGGAGGAGGTGGAGCTTTCGGCCCGGGATTGGCGCGCCTTCTTTTCCTTGTTTTTCCTGGCGGTGGCGATCTGGCCGAACAGCCAGACCGCGCCGGCAATGAGCCATACGACGAGGTCGAGGCCGACGCCTTCCGAGGCGGCAAGGAAAATGGGCGGAGTCAAGATCATCAGGACTGCGCGGGTTTTTCGCCTTCGGCGAGGGATTCGCGCATGGAGGTGTCGGCCATGATGTTTTGCATGCGCAGGTAATCCATCACGCCCAGCTTGCCTTCCCGCATGGCCGTGGCGATGGCCATGGGAATCTCGGCCTGAGCGGCCACGACCTTGGCCTGCATTTCCTGGATGCGGGCGCGCATTTCCTGCTCGGCGGCGACGGCGGTGGCGCGGCGGCCTTCGGCTTCGGCCTGGCGCAGCTTCTTGTCGGCTTCGGCGCGTTCGGTTTCGAGGAGGGCGCCGACGTTGGCGACTTCGCGCGCGCCGGAGACGCCGGCCACGGAGACATCGGCGATGTCGATGGAGACGATTTCAAAGGCGGTCTGGGAATCGAGGCCGCTATTGAGCACCTTCTTGCTGATCTCGTCGGGGTTCTCCAGCACATTCTTGTAGCTGGGCGAAGAGCCGATGGCGGAGACGATGCCTTGGCCGACGCGCGCGATGATGGTGTCCTCGGTGGCGCCGCCCACGAGGCGGGCGAGGTTGGCGCGCACGGTCACGCGGGCCTTGACCAGCAGGCGGATGCCGTCCTTGGCGACAGCGTCGAGCATGGCTGCGCCCTTGGAGGGGTCGGGGCAGTCGATGACCTTGGGATTCACGGAGGTCCGCACAGCGTCATAGACATCGCGGCCGGCGAGGTCGATGGCGGCGGCGCGCTGGAAGGTCAGCTCGATGTTGGCCTTGTCGGCGGCGATGAGGGCCTGGACGACGTTGATGACGTCGCCGCCGGCGAGAAAGTGGGCTTCGAGCTGGTCGCTGGTGAGCGGCAGGCCCGCCTTGACGGCGCGGATGCGGGCGTCGACGATGAGCTTGGGCACGACGCCCCGGAGCGTCATGCCGACCAGATTGAACAGCGAGATGTGGGCGCCGGACATCCATGCGCGCACCCACACCTTGATGAAGGAGAAGAAGAGGGCGAGCAGGACGATGACGACAATCGCCAGCAAGATGAACAGGATGTTGATGAAGGGCATGGGCAGTCTCCTTATTCTGGGCTAGTTGTGGATTCAGGCTTGTTCGGCAAGGGGGGAGGGGGAGGCGGAGGGACGTGCAGGGCGACCAGGGGGCGGTGCAGGAGGGCGAGGACGAGCGAGCCGGTGCCCAGCAGCAGCACGGGTAGCAGGATCAGGGAGGCCACGCCGGGAAGCGCCGCCAGGAAATACAGCAGGAAAAGGCCGAGCCCCAGCGCGGAGAGGACACGTGCGAATGTCTGCGGGCCGTTGGGGCGCAGAATGAGGTGCCCGATCCAAAGGGCGATGACGACGTGCGACAAGTAGACCAGCGAGCCGTAGAGGGCCATCAGCAAAAGCGCCAATGGAATGCCCACCAGGCTCATGAAGGCAAAGCCGATCAGGAACGGGCACAGCAGGAGGGTGATGGTTCCGGCGAACAGCACCCGCCAGGGGGACGTTTTCAGTTTCCGCACGGCGCCGCCCGCGAGCAGGGGGAAGGCACCGACGAACGGCATGCCGGCCAGCAGGGCGGCCAGGAACAGATAGCCGTGGAAGGCGAAGCGCGCCTGCAGGGCGGCGGGGGAGAGCGTGCTCGATTCCGGCAGCAGGTTGCTCATTCGCGTGACCGTGCCGTGGACGGTCACGCTGGAGTCATACACCAGCAGCTTCGGGGAGATATAGACGAGGTTGCCGGCGATGGTGGTGCCGGGAACCAGTATGATTTCGTTGGCCTGGACCCGGATGTTGCCGTCCCATTGCCCGCCCAGCGTGGCGGACTCGGCAATGATCCAGGCATCCTTGCCGATGCGGCCCTCGCAGACCACGGTGGTGCCGAAGAGCGCGGCCTGGCCTTGCACGGTGGAATTGGTGGTGAGTTGCAGATTGCGGGCATAGGCCAGCAGGTTTTGCTGCGCGGATCCGTCGATGCGGGCGGAATTGGCCATGAGGCGCAGGTCGCCGCCGGAGGAGCCTTCGAACTGGATGGAGGAAGAAGCCAGCATCCACAAGTCGTGCAGGGCGCTTCCCTGGCAATGGATGGCGTTGGCGATCAGCAGCGTTTCATCCTCCAGCACGTCGCCGGCCGCGATGGAGAGCGCATTGGTGGCTTCGCCCGTGCGGAGCTGGTAGGCCCCGGCAACGGCAGGCAGGAGCCACAGCATCAGGCAGGACAGGAGGAAGCGGAGGAGGTTCATGCCGGATTCTTTTCTTGGCAAACGAAGAGATTGCCGTCCCGAATGGCGCTGACCCGGATGGGGGCGGCGGCGGCGATCCATTCGCCACCATCGGCAAGAACATCGTACCGTTTTCCATTGATGAGAGCGATTCCCGCCGGGCGTAGGGCCGTGACCGCTTCGCCGATGGCCCCGACGAGGAGGTCGGACGGGGGCGTAGCCGATTTGTGGGTGGCGCCATCGGCCTGAAGGGTGATGCGCCGTCCGGCGCGGGTGCGGGGGAAGATCTGCACCCACAGCAGGAGACCCACGCCGCCCACCAGCACGATGGAAATGGCCGAAAGAAATCCCCACGGGGGAGGAAACGCGAACAGCCCGATGCCCATGGCGGCCAGCAACGCCAGTCCGCCGACGACTCCCGCGACACCGCCGGGGATGAACACCTCGGCGATGATCAGCAGAAGACCGGCTGCCAGCAGGGCGGCGTACCAGAAAATGGGAGTTGTGACCATGCGCACGACGATAGCATCCCTGCCCGGTCGTTTGCAAAGTGTCTTTTGCGGACGAAAATGTTTTGCAAAACGGCTTGTCAGGCTTCTTTTGCGCGTGCTAGAAGACCCCATCGATGCCGGGGCAGCGCCGACATTCAAACCAAAGCAAAACAGGAGAGACCGTGATGTCAAAAATGAAATGGATCGCAGTGTTGTTGGCGGGCTTGGCGATGGTTGTTTTGGCCGGTTGCGGCGGTGGCGATGAGGATGACCCCACCAGCGGAACCTATGCGGGCACGTGGACCGGAAATGTGTGCGGACGTGGCCTGACGATGACGCTGACGCAGACAGGGACGACGTTGACGGGCACCTATCAGTTGAGCGATCCGACGTTTCCTGTGGATGGCGGCGAAGCCATCACCGGTACGGTCTCCAGCCTGACGCCCCCGGCCACCGTCACCCTGACGGGGCTGCACGACCGCAAGTTCGAAGTCACCTTCAACAGCTATGATCTGATGGTGGGTGGTTTCTTCAATCCCACCCGCTCCTGCAACGTCGTCGCCACGAAGTAGGATCCACCGGGCGGCCGCGGAAAGTTTTCCACACGGTGGAAACATTTTTTCCATTGTGTGGAAAAAACGCGAAAAAGTTTTCCATACTGTGGAAAAACCAAGTCTCGTGAACAAGGGCAACACTCCAAAAATTGTCGGGTGCATTGGTTCGGAAAGTCTCTTCCGGCGATGCGCCCGGCACGTGCCGCCGGATTGCGACATGCTGGAAGTCCGGCTGGACCTGACCGGGCTGTGCGGCGGTGCCTGGCCTGCGCTTTGCCAGGCGATCCAGAAGCAGGG
>CAYNHA010000187.1:0-9655 GCA_964397035.1 uncultured Verrucomicrobiota bacterium | reverse complement strand
GGCCCGCAGGGAATGCCCGGCGGGCCTCTTGTTTGGCCACAGCAAAATAATCCAGTCTTTATAAAAACTGGATTTTTTGCCTGGGGCGGCGAGTGGTTGGGATTCGCCCGGAGCGGAAGGGGAGACAGGACGGATAGGTTACAGGGCCGGATGAGCTTCCCCACGCTTGACGGGTTCGCAGGCAAAACGGCAGTATTCGACCGGAGGTGCACCATGAGGTTCCGAGGTGTTGTTGCCGTTCCCGTTGTGGTTGTTGGGGTGTGGCTTGGGGTTGCGGGCGGGGGGCTGGCCGGGGAGTCCGGTTTCGGGGTGAAGGTGGGGGACACCGAGGAGGCTGTGCTGAATGCGCTGGGGAAACCGAAGGGCAGCATGGCGATGTCGGGACGGAAGACGCTTTCCTATGCCGAGTGCTATGTGGTGGTCGAGAATGGCGTGGTGGTGCAGATCGATGGGCGTTCGCCGCCACGTTCCGAGCCGGAGGCGAAGACGGACACTCCTGCGACGAGCTCCGCGGCGACGTCCGCGGTCCTGATTCCGGAGAAGGATGTCCAGTTCCTGATGAAAAAAATCAAGAGCTCAAAAGGAACGGAGCAGGCCAATGCCGTGATGGGGTGCAACGGCGAGTGGGCAGCGGAGGCGATTCCCCTGCTGATTCCGTTGCTGGAGAACACAACGCCATTTGAAGTGGTCACTCTTATCGGTCATGCCCAGATTTCGGGAGGGGGAACCACTATGGGGCAATTGGCGGGTGGGGCGCTGGGCCAGATTGGATCGGCGTCGTGGGATCCGTGCATGGGAGTGCTTCAAAGTGGGTCGGCTTATGCGCGCGCCAATGCCGCCGAGGCGCTGGGCATGATTTGGAAGAAAGGGAGGCCGGACGATGCGACATTTCCGACGGCGCTGCTGGCTACCTTTGAGTCGTCAATCATGGCGGCTTCTCCCCAGGCGCTGGTGCACAAAGGACGCATGGCGGAGGTGGTGGAAAAGGTGAATACGCCCGAGGCGTTGCGGGCGCTGCATGCTTGCCTGCCGAATCCGGACGTGAATTTTACGGTGGACATTCTCCGCTGCCTCGGAAAACGAGGGGATGTGCAGTCCATTCCCCTTCTGGCCGATGCGTGCCTAACCCATTCCAACGACTATGTGCGACGAACCGCGGGCGAAGCGTTGCAGCTCTATACGGATCCGGCGGCGGGGAGGGCGGTGCTTTCCGGGGTTAAGCATTCCAACATGGAGGTCCGGCTGGTGGTGGCGGAACTCCTCGGGAAAGCCAAGGATCCGGCTTTTGGGCCGGCCCTGATTGGCTTGTTGAAGGATGAAAACGAGAGGGTTCGCCGGATGGCGGTGCGGTCGCTGGGACGAGTGGGTGGGGAGTCTGTCCTTCTGCCCTTGGCCGGCGTGGTGCTGAGCGATCCCTCCGAAGCGGTGGCGCGGGATGCCTTCAACCTCCTGTGCGGGCCTGTCCTGAACAATCAGGATCCGGCTCTCGTGAAGGCGTTGTTGCCGGGGTTGTACAGCCCGGATGCGAACCGGCGGGCGTGGAGCGCCGAACTGCTTGGCCGGACGAAATCGCCCGAGGTGTTCGATGCCCTGGCCAGAGCCGCCCGGCGTGATTCCAGCGCGGAAGTGCGCAAGAAAGTGCTGTGCTTCATCGATGGGTTTGAGAATCCGGAGCGCAGCGAAGTGGTGCTGGAGTGCCTCATGGAAGATCCGGAGACGGCGGTTCGCCAGGCCGCCATGCAGACCGTGAAATATGGTTCCTTGCGGGAGAAGCAAAGTGAAATTCTGCTGCAGCTGGTGCGCGGAAAAAACGAGGAGCGCGCCCTGGAGGCGGCTTTTGTGATGGACGAACTGCATTTGGTGAATCGCCATCCGGAGGTCCTGAGTGTGTTTCTGGAGGCGTTGAAGAGTTCGGAGAACCAGATGCGGACGCGTGCGGGGGAAGCGTTGTGCCGCGAGGCCGGCATTCCCCGGTTTAGTGCTAAGGGAAAGGAACTGGGAGACGATCCGGACGCCTGGGAAGCCTGGTGGAAGGCGCAGGGAGTCGCCGTGCGCTAGCCGATCGGAGCGGGGTTTTCCATTGTGTGGAAAAAACCGGAAAAAGTTTTCCATTGTGTGGAAAACCCGGACTATCACTTATAATTATAAGTGATAGTTGTGGAGGGGGGGGGTCAGGCTTCGCCGGTGACTTCGCGGAGGACGTCTTCTAGGGTGATGAGGCCGATGACCTCGTAGCGGTCGTCGGTGACGAGGAAGAGGGGGAGGCGGGTGACGCGCATGCGGGGGAGGAGGTGGTCGACGGGGAGGTAGGAGGCGACGAGCTGGGGGGGGCGCATGTAGTCGGCGGCGGTCTTGCCGGCGGGGGATTCATCGGAGAGAAGGTCGAAAATGTGGACGACGCCGACGAAGGATTTCTGGGCGGCATCGTAGACGGGCAGGCGGTTGAATTCGCGGGTGCGGGCGAGGGCGAGGATTTCGGCGGGGGTGGCGGTGGAGGGGACGGTGGCCATCTTGTCGCGCGGGGTCATGAGGGTGGCGCAGGTTTTGTGGGTGAGTTCGAAGACGCCGTGGATCATTTCGGATTCGTGGGGGGTGAGGACGCCGGATTGGGCGCTTTCGCGGGCGAGGTGGAGGAGTTCCTCGCGGGTGACGAGCATTTTGTCTTCGACGCGCCGGGCGTCGCTGCCGGGCATGGTCCAGCGCAGGAGGGTGTTCACGACGAAGCTGAAGGGGCGGAGGATCCAGGAGGCGGCGAGGAGGATGTGGGCGAAGGGGATGGTGCGTCGGGCGGGGGCGGCCTGGAACCAGGCCTTGGGGATGTATTCGCAGAAGACGAGAATGACGGCGGCGAGGAGAGTGCCGGCGAGGGCGGCGCCGGCGGCACCATATAGGCGGTGGCCGATGGAGGCGGCAAGGACGGCGCTGACGACGTGCAGGAGATTGGTGCCGATGAGGGTGGTGCTGAGCAGGAGGTCGGAGTGGGTCAGGAAGTGGCGGATGGTGGCGGCGCCCTTGACCTGGCGGCGCACGAAGTGCTGCAGGCGGAGGCGGTTGATGGAGATGATGCCGGTTTCGATGCCGGCGAAGAAGGCGCTGCCGGCCAGACAGGACAGGAGGAGGAGGAGTTCGAGCGTCATCATGCGGAGGGCCCTCCGCGGGTGGGGACGTCGAGTTTTTCGATGTGGGCGAGGGTGACACGCAGGCGGATGGTTTGCATGACGCGGACGCGGACGCCCTGGGACTGGACGACATCGTCCTGCTTGGGAACGCTGCCGAGGTGTTCGGTGATCCAGCCGGCGAGGCGGTCGGAAGTGTCGGCCTCCAGGTTCAGGCGGAGCTTTCGGTTGATTTCCTCGAGGGAGATGTTGGCGTCGACGAGCCAGGCGTAGGGGCCTGCGGATTGGAAGATGGCGCGGGGCTTGGAGAGCTCGTTGTAGATGTCGCCGGTGATTTCCTCGAGGATGTCGCCGCGGGTGACGACGCCGGCGGCTCCGCCGTATTCATCCACCACGACGGCGATGCGGACCTTGTCTTTCTGAAAGCGGGTCAGGAGGCGGTTGAGGGGGACGCTTTCGGGGACGAAGACGGGGGGGAGGGTGGCGGCGGGGAGGGAGTGGGCGGGGTCGAGGAGGAATTTGCGCACATCGAGAAAACCGGCGATTTCGTCGAACTGGCCGCGGTAGAGGAGGAGAAAATTCCGGCGGGATTTGCGGGCGATGGCGACGGGGTCGGTTCCGGGGTCGCCGAGGTCGATGCCGATGAAATCGACGCGGGGGGTCATGATGTCGGAGGCGCGCAGGTCTTCGAGGTCCACGATGGCCTTGATCATGGCGAGTTCGTCGGCGTTGAGGATGCCTTCCTCGCGGGAGATGTCGAGGACGGTTTCGAATTCCTCTTCGGAGAGGGTCCGGCCGGTGGGGCGCAGGAGGGGGGCGAGGCGGCGGCTGACGAGTTCGAGGAGAAAGCGGAGGGGGGAGAGGAGGCGTTCGGTGAAGCGGAGGGAGGGGCCGTAGAAGCGGACGAGGGCGGTGGTGTAGAGCAGGCCGATGTTCTTGGGGCCGATTTCGCCGAAGAAAATCAGCAGGAGGGTCACGGCGAGAATGGCGATGGCCTCGGCGTAGGCGGGGGCCCAGAAGTCGGCGATGGCATAGCCGACGTTGGCGATGGCGATATTGACGAGCGTGTTGCCGATCAAGATGGTGGAGAGCAGGCGGGTGGGGCTGGCGAGGATGGCGCGCAGGCGTTCGCCGGTGTTGGGATGTTTTTCGGCGATGCGGCGGAGCTGGATGGGGTCGACGGAGAAATAGGCGGTTTCCGCGCTGGAGAAGAAGGCGGAGCAGGCGAGGAGGAGCAGGAAGACAAGCGGCAGCAGGAGCATCGTCATGGATGCACCCCGGAACCGCAGGAATGGATGGAAGGCACAGGTTTCACTTTCCGCAATCGAAAACAACGCGTATAGTACCGGGATATGGAAAAAATAGCCATATCAACTTCGCGGAGGACCGAGCTGGTGCCGGTGACGCGGATGATCCAGGCTGCGCTGGAGAGGCTGCCGGCGTGGGACGGGCTGCTGCATGTCCATTCTCCGCACACCACGGCGGGGGTGACGCTGAACGAGCAGGCGGACCCGGACGTGGCGGCGGACATGGAACAGGCGTTTTCGAAGCTGGTGCCGTGGAATGCGGGATATGCCCACTCGGAGGGCAATTCGGCGGCGCACATTCAGACGGCGCTGGTGGGCGTTTCGGCCACGGTGCCGGTTCGCCGTGGCCGGTTGGCGCTGGGAACGTGGCAGGGTGTTTTCTTGTGTGAGTTCGATGGCCCGCGCACGCGGGAGCTTTGGTTGACGCCGATTGAGGAGGCAAAATGAGGGTTCAGAGTTCAGGGTTCAGGGTTCACGGTTCACGGTTGGCGGGGGGGCTGTGCTTGGTGGTGTGGCTGGCGGGGTGCGGGAAGGCGACGCCGGAGAAGGAATACCAGACCGGGCTGGAGGCGTTGCGAAAGGGCGACCTGGCCAGCGGGAAGGCGCGTCTGGAGTCGGCGCTGGAGCTGGCTCCCCAGAGTGCCTTTGCGGCCGAGGCCCACAACTGGTTGGGACTGGCGAACTGGGAGCTGGGGCAGCGTCCCGAGGCGGCGGCCCATTTCGAGTTTGCGTCGAAGGTGAGTCCGTCGGCGTTTGAACCCGCGTACAATTTGGGGTGCCTCTCGCTGGAGATGGGGGACACGTCGAAGGGCATCACGCTGCTGCGGCGGGCGGCGGACCTGGACGCCAAGGACACGCGGGCATTGCTGCAACTGGGCGATTGGACAACGCGCAACGGGCGCTGGGACCTGGCGCGGCGCATGTATTTCGAGGTGCAGAAGCGCGATGCACAGTCGGCGGCGGCGGCGGCGGGGCTGGGGCGCATCGCCCTGCTGGAGGAGAACCTGCCGCAGGCGGAGACGTTCTTCATGCAGGCGCTGGAAATGAGCAAGAACTATCCGCCGGCGCTCTATAACCTGGGTGTGTTGCATTCCCAGATGAGCGGCCACGGAGATCAGGCGGGCGAGTATTTCCGCCAGTACCTGGCGGCGGCCCCGCAGGGCGGGCGCGCGGTCGCGGCGGCGGCCCGGGTGGGGGGACAGGCCATCGAGCAGACTTCGTTCCGTCCGCAGGTGTCCACGCAGCCCAAGATGACGGCGGGCGTGCTGTGGACGCAGGCGCAGTCGGCTCTGGATGCAGGCGACAAGGAGGCGGCCTATCTGCAAGCCTTGCGCGCCCTGGAGCAGGCGAGGGAGGGGGGCGATCCGGCCCAGGCGGGCGAAATCATCCGCCGCGCGCTGGATGTGTTTGGCGAGCGGGCGCCCGTTCAACTGGAGGCGGGCGAGTATTTCCTGGCGCAGAAAAATTTCAGGGAGGCGCAGTCGGCCTTGCTGAAGGCGCAGGCGCTGGATCCGGAGAATCCGATGGTGCTGCTGGAACTGGCGCGGGCTTCTTCGGCGCTGGAGGAGTATGACACCGCCGTGGTTTCGCTGCGCAAGCTGGTGCAACTGGAGCCGGGCAATGCCGAGGCACTGTGGGCGCTGGCGGAAACCTACGGCGAGAAGCTGGGAATGACCGGCAAAGGCGCGGCGGCCTACCGCGATTTCGAGCGCCTGTTTCCATCCGACTCCCGTGCGGGAGAAGTGGCGGCGCGGGTGAAGGCGCTGGAAGAGGCGGCGGCGGCGATGCCGACGCTGGCACCGTGACGGCGCAGGGGACGCAGGAGTGGGCATGAAGACGGAAAGCGAAAACCTGGTGGCTGCCATTCCGATGAGGAAGGTCGGGCCTGTGAAACTGTCGGGCCCCGAAGTGGAATTCGACGGGCGGGTGCCGCTGGCCACGTTTGAAACCCCGCTGTGGCCCTCCGTGGAGCGTGGGGCGCGGGTGACGGCGAAGGCGGGGGGCATCCGCGCCGTGGTGCTGGACGAGCGCATGACGCGTTCGGTGCTGGTGGATGCGCCATCGGCGCAGGGGGCGCAGGCGTTGATCGAATTCGTGCAGGCGCAGCGCGAGGCGCTGGCGCAGGTGGCGTCGGGCACGAGCCGGTTTGCGCGCCTGAAGGATATGCATTTCGAGGGGGTGGGCCATTTGGTTTATATCCGCTTCGAGTTTTCCACGGGCGATGCGGCGGGGCACAACATGGCCACGCGCGCGGCCGATGCGATGCTGGCGTGGATCCTGGAGAAGCGGCCCGAGTGCGCGTATGGTTCGATTTCGGGCAACTATTGCTGCGACAAGAAGCCCTCCGCCGTGAACGGCATCCTGGGGCGCGGAAAATATACGGTGGTGGAAACCGCGATTCCCCGCAAGCTGGTGGAGCGCTATCTGCACACGACGCCCGAAAAAATCGTCCAGTTGAATGTTCGCAAGAACTGGGTGGGCACGTCGCTGGCGGGCGGATTGCGGAGCGCCAATGCGCATTTCGCAAACATGCTGCTGGCCTTTTACCTGGCGACGGGGCAGGACGCGGCCAACATCATCGAGGGCTCGCAGGGGTTCGTGCTGGCCGAGGTGAGGGAGGACGAGGGGTTGTATTTTTCCTGTACGCTGCCGAACCTGATCGTAGGCACGGTGGGCAACGGGAAGGGATTGCCCTTCGTGGAGGAAAACCTGCGGGAAATGGGTTGCATGGAGGCGCGCGAGCCGGGCCAGAATGCGCGGCGACTGGCGATGATCTGCGCGGCCACGGTGCTGTGCGGCGAGCTCTCGCTGCTGGCGGCGCAGACGAATCCGGGAGAGCTGATGGCGGCGCATCTGCGGCTGGAACGCGGCAACTAAGTGGCCGAAGAGCAGGTCATTCTGGTGGACGAGGCCGACCGCGAGGTGGGCACGATGGGCAAGCTGGCGGCGCACGAAAACGGCGGTGTGCGGCACCGGGCCTTTTCCGTTTTCGTTTTCGATTCCGGTGGCCGCTGGCTGCTGCAGCGGCGGGCGGAGGGCAAATACCACTTTCCGGGGCTGTGGACCAATGCGTGCTGCAGCCACCCGCGGCCGGGAGAGTGCACGGAAGCGGCGGCCCACCGCCGGCTCCGGGAAGAGCTGGGGTTCGATTGCCCGCTGCAGGAGCGCTTCCAGTTTGAATACAAGGCCACGTCCGAGGCGGAAGGACTGACGGAGCACGAGCTGGACCATGTGTTCACGGGGGTGTACGAGGGCGAGATCCTTCCCGATCCGGAAGAGGTGGGCGAAACGCGTTGGGTGGTGCGAAAGGATTTGGAACGGGAATTGCGGGAGGGGGAGGAGAACTTCACGCCGTGGTTCAAGATTGCGTTTGAGCGAATTCCTTGAGTGGAGTTTTCCACAGTATGGAAAACTTTTTCTGAAATTTTCCACACTATGGAAGAAATGTTTCCACACTGTGGAAAACATTTTTTGTGCGGGGCGGTTTTTGTTTTCGGATGCAATTTCCGGCGGATGGGGTAAAGTGTTCTACCAACAGAGGAGCAAAACCAAATGAAAACAACCTGTTTGGATGGTTTGTGGCAAGAGGGACGCGATTTTCTGGGCGTCCGGTATCCCATTTTGTGCGGGGCGATGACGTGGATCAGCGATTCGACCTTGGTGAAGGCGGTGAGCGATCAGGGCGGGTTCGGCTGCTTGGCGGCGGGCAACATGCCGGGGGAGGCGCTGGCGGCGGAGATTGAAAAATGCGCGGGCCAGACGAAGAGTCCGTTTGCGGTGAATCTGGTGACGATTGCACCGAATTTTCCGGCGCACAAGGAGGCGGTGCTGAAGTCGAAGGCGCCGGTGGTGATTTTTGCGGGCAATTTTCCGAAGAAGAACGATGTGGCGCAGATGAAGGCGGCGGGGAAGAAGGTGCTGTCGTTTGCGTCGACGGATTCGATCGCGGACCAGATGGTGCGCTTCGGGGTGGACGGCCTGATTCTGGAGGGCAGCGAGGCGGGGGGGCACATCGGGCATGTGTCTCTGATGATTCTGCTGCAGCAGGTGCTGTTCAAGAAGCCGGGCGTGCCGGTGTTCGTGGCGGGGGGCATTGCCACGGGGCGGATGATCGCTCACATGTTGCTGATGGGCGCGGCGGGGGTGCAGATGGGAACGCGGTTCGTGATGAGCGAGGAATGCACGGCGCATCCGAATCTGAAGGCGCGTTTTGCGCGGGCGCGGGCGCGGGAGGCGATGAGCACGCCGGAATATGACAAGCGGCTGCCGATCGTGGCGGTGCGGGCGCTGAAGAACAAGTCGTCGGAGGAGTTCGGGCGGTTGCAACTGGAATTGCTCCGGCTGATGGATGAAGGCAAGGTGAGCCACGCCGAGGCCCAGTACAAGGTGGAGAGCTTTTGGATGGGCGGTCTGCGGAAGGCGGCGGTGGAGGGCGACGTGGACCACGGTTCGTGCATGGCGGGGCAGAGCGTGGGGCTGGTGGACAAGGTTCAGCCCATGAAGGAAATCTTTGCCGAACTGATCGAGGATGCCGAGAGCGAGCTGGAGAGCGTCAAGGCGAGGCTTGGGAAGAATTAGGGTTCAATATCCAATATTCAATTTTCAATATCCAATTTCCAAGCGGGGGAATTGGATGATGAAACTTATTTCTTCATTTCCCGTGCCTCGTAGCCGTTGAGGCCGGGGTCGCCTTTTTTGAGGAAAAGCTGAAGGGTGAGCCAGATGGACCACCCGCAGAAGGCGGCGAGCAGGAGCCAGGCCCATTCGCGTCCGGGTTTGTCGGTGACATGGAACAGGTTTGCGACTCGCACCGCCACCCAGAAGGGAACGGCGACGGCCCAGAAGAGGCCGCCGGTGCGCCCGAGATCATGAAACCGGCGCACCGTTTGGAGGATGACCCAGAAGGCAGCCCAGCCGAACAGCAACCAGGAGAGAGGCCATAAAGGCCACGGGGCGGAATCCATCCAGGTTTTCTGTGCATGGAGGATGGCGTAGAAGATGGCGAAGGCGATGGCCATGCTGAGGGTGAAGACGGCGCGATTAGTGCGGCATTCGAACTTGGTTTCAATCCAGACGCTGAACCGCTTGAGTTTGAGTTGAAGGGGCGTGACGGGAACGGGGATATGCTCGGTGGTCATGGTTTTTCTCCGTTATTTGGCGGTGGAGGGTTCGGCGGGGGCCGCATCGGTTGCGGCAGCCGTGGCTTCGGCGGCGATTTTTTGTTCGTGGGCG
>CAYNHA010000186.1:0-5436 GCA_964397035.1 uncultured Verrucomicrobiota bacterium | reverse complement strand
GAGCAGGCGCAGCTCGTAGGGGCCGAGGTCGGGGCGGCGGACGACGCCGGTGAGGGAGACGCCGCAGAGGTGCAGGAAGTCGTTGTTTTCGTGCCAGGAGTGCTGGAGGATGCCGTCCTTGAGGTTGACGCAGGTTTGGCGGTAGTTGGCGCGCGCGATGACGGTGATGGCGCGGTGCATACCGCTGGGGTTGTCCTTGAACTTGGCGAGATCGACGGTGGTGAGGTTGCAAAAGGCGCGGTTGCCGAGGAGGATTTCGGCGCAGGGATTGACGCCGGAGAACCATGGCGCACGGTTGAGCGCGGCGGCGCCGTTGATGAAGCCGGGTTCGGAACCACCGGCGGCCAGCATGAGGTCGAAGATGCCACGCAATTCGGCGCGAGTGGGTTTGTCGTAGAAAACGAGCGAGTTGTTGGACTGTCCGCGCTGGGGCTGGCCCTTGCTCCAATAGTCTTTTTTGCAGACGGCGAATTCCTGCCATTCGGGCGAGCCGTATTCAAAGAGGCTGATTTCGGCCGAGCGGCGGGTGCTCAGGATGGTGCCGAGCCAGTTGCAGATGTCGTGGATGTCCATCTTGCGCAGGAGCTGGCCGGCGCGGCGGTTCATGATTTCGGCGATGGCGCGGTAGGCCACGGAAATGGTCTCGTCGCCTTGGCTGATCCATCCGTAGCCGGTCAGGCGTTCGCCGGCGGGGCGGATCTCCGAGAAGTCGAGGATGAGTTTGCTGGCGGCATATTTTCCGGAGAGCAGTTTGCCGACGGATTTGGCCCACCCTTCGGCGGAGTCGCCCACGCTGATGGTCCAGATTTTGGTCTCGGGATCCCACGTTTCGAGATTGTTGTCGCGTCCGCCTTTGGCGGTGCGGGTGGAGCGGATGATTTGGATGTCGAGAATGGGCTGGGTGAAGCCGCTGATGCCGCCGGACTTGGGCGTGACGCCCACACCGCATCCTTGCAGAAGAAGCCAGAGGGCATCGACCATGTCGTCGACGGTTTGGATTTCGAGGTGGGCGCAATTGAATTGGCAGGCTTCCCGTTCGCGGGAGATTTCAGTGCCGCCGAGCCAGAGCGTACGGCCAGCGACGCCGACTTTGCGGGCGAGCAGGAGTCCGCGCAGTTCTTCCAGTTCGGCTTCCTGGGTCTTGTTGAGGGCGCGGCGCATTTGCCGTTTCCAGAGCCAGCGTTGGTGTTCGATGACGCGGTCGATGGTTTGGGCCCAGCTTTCGAAGGCGGTTCCTTCCTCGTTCAGCACGCGGTTATAGGTGCGGCGGGTGAGGATCTGGGCACGTAGGGACGGGGTGTATTCGGACATGGGATTCTCCAGATAAAGGGGGGTGAAAAACTGCGCGGATGGTAGGATAAAGCGGAGGGGCAGGCCAGTTGAAGTTTATGAGGGCGGTGAAAATTTCGCGATCTGTTCGCCGGAAAGCATCTTGCGGAATTGCCGCCAGCCGCGGAAGTTGCCGTGCTGGGTTGGAAATTGCCAGGAATCGGATTTTTCGGGATGGCCCAGGCGGTCGGGAGTGGCCTGGTGTTCCATGGGGGAGGCGTGCAGGGGGTGAGGTGGACCGTTGGGGTCGCCAGCGAGCTTGGCAAAGGTTTCGAGGTCTTTCGTCACATTGGGTGTGGTGCCATCGTGGTTGAGATACGACACCCGTGCGCAACGGGCCGCGGAACATTGGCGGGCGGTTTCGATTCCAAGAAATTCGGCTTCGCCTCGGGGAACATAGGGCAAATGCCACTGGTCGGGTTCAAGGTGGCTGGGTTGGCTGCCCATGATGGCCAAGAACATCTGCTTGGCGAGTTCCTGGATCTCGGGCTGTGCGTCGGGATGCCAGCGCACACCGAAGAAGTTATCGAACGAGGTGGCCGATACCAGTACAGAAATGGAGGTGAACCATTCGAGGGGACGGTTGGCCCACTGCTTGTGCAGGCCAATTTCAGCGAGCTCGGCGACGCCTGCGGCGCAGGCATCGGCCATGCGGTCCCAGATGGCCTTGGCCTTGGCGGCCATTTCGTCCGGGAGGTGCCCGCCCGACTGCATGCCGGGAATGTTGGCGCCCCACCAGAGCGGGTATTCGCGTTCGAGCGCGCCAAGTCGCCGCGAGGGAACCGCCCGGGAACTACTGGCGTTGCGGGAAAACAGGCGGTGAGTCATGAATTCGGCATGGATCCAGCGCGGATATTTCAGGGCCAGCGTGGTCAGGCGGATGCCTTGGGGCGAGAGGCTGTCGGCGATGATTTTGGCTTCGATGCTCATGGATAAACGTTTTACCGAAAGCCAGGCATTGGGGGAAGAAAGTTCTTTCAGAAAGTGTGGCAGAGGACCTGAATTTTGTACGGCATGAAATTCACATATTATAATAAGTGAATTCACTAATTATAATATGTGAATATATTGAAAAACGATATGTGTGTCGTATTAAATTCATTACCAATGCATTATGGCTCGATTAGCGGTCTGGAAATGCCTTGCCGGAGGGCGGGAAGGGTTTCATCGCGGAGGGTGCCCGTGAGGTCGAAGAGCAGGAATCCGGGGCAGCCTGCTTGGCGCAGGAGGGAGATTTGGTGGATGACTTGTGCGGGGTCGAGTCTGGACTCATCGGCAGTGACGCCAATGCCAGGGAAGATTTTTCCGGCGGCGCCCGGCATGGCGACCTGAGTGCGCACAAGGTTGGCGAATTCGGCGGGCGATTCGGTGTAGTTCATTGGCGTCAGGAAATCCACGGTGCCGGCCTTGAGCCAGTCGGGCCAATACTGGGCGATGTTGCCGCCGTCGGCCGCGGCGGAACCGTAGACGGCGGCGGAGAGTTTGACGCGGGGATTCGCCTTGCGGAGGGTGGCGCGGATGTCGCGGACGAGGGCGGTGATGTCGGCCGTCCGCCAACGGCGGAATTCGGTGTTGCGAGCACCTCCGGCGAGGACTTCGGCGGGCCAGGCTTTGCATTTCTTTTGGGTGTCGGATTCAAAACGGGAACGGGTGGTTGGAGAGTAGCAGCTTTGAGCGTCGGGCAGGCGGATGTAGTCCAGATGGATGCCGTCGATGCCGGGATATTTTTTGGCGATTTCGTCCACCACGGCCAGCACGAGCGCACGGTTGGCGGGATGGTGGGGGCTGAGCCAGGGACGCGTGGCGCCGGTGTTGGAAATCTGCAGGCGGCCTTCTTTTTTCATCCGCGCGACAAAGTCGTCGGGGGCGCCGTCGAGCTTCCAGAGGACCATCCAGATGTGCGTTTCCAGGCGGTTGGCTTTGGCGGCGGCAAGGGCGGCGGCGATTTGGTCGCCATACAGGCGCAAGGTGTCGGAGGCGGGCAGAAATTGGGAGGGGTAGTGCGCGCAGCCGCCCCAGACCATATTGGGGAAAATGGCGGTGATGCCGTCGGCGGCAAGTGTGGTGGCGGTGGATTTCCAGTCGCCGGGAACAAAGCCGGTGCCATCGTGGTCCCATACACCGATGAATTCGCCTGGGCGGGGAACCTGCACGGCGGCATCGGCTCGGAGCAGAAGCTGGCGTTGGCGGCGGGCGAGCAGGAGGGCCTCCTTGGGGCGAGCGGCGGCCATGGCGGTGCTGATGCGCGCGGAGAGGGCAGCGGCTTCGTCGATCATGGCGCGGGTTTCGAGCGGGCGGGCGGCGGCGGGCAGTTGCCGGTAGAGTTCGCCGACGGCGTTGGCCAGTCCGCTATAGGCGTTGATGCGGCCGGCCTCTTGAATGGCTCGGAGGGCGGCGGGTGCCCAGAGGGAGGGATCGAGATGCGCGCAGAGGGCGACGAGCATTTCCTTTTTGGGCTGCACGTCATCGCTGAGCAAAACGTGCGACATCCAGAAGCCGCGCGGGGAAACGACGATGGCGGGCTCGGGCTGGCGGGTGCCACGCGCGTTTGCCCAGAAGGCAATGACGCGCGAGGCGGCACCTGCCGGAAGGGCAGGCATCAGGTTGGGGGAATTCTGCCAGATACGTGGCGGGACGAGCCACGCGCCGGGATCATCGAACACAATGGAACGCCAGCGGTCGGGGCGGTCGGCCTTGACATAGGGGCCGAGCTTGAAGCCCATGGCCGTGGCCAGCGCGGGCGAGGCGCCGTAAAAAACGCCGAGCTTGCCGCCGCGGGCGAGAAAAGCGGTCAGCGCCTTGAGTTCGGCCGGAGGCGGGTTGGGGTTATACGGCAGCAGCGCGGCGGTGGCCTTGGAGAGGGCGCCCTTGGCGACGTCGTCGTCGGTGAGGATGGAGTGGCCGATGCCGGCTTCGATCAGCAGTTGGCTGATGCGGTCGGTGGTTTTGCTGGCGACGGCGCGGGACCCGGCATCGGGGCAGGAGGTGGTGGCGCGGACGAGGACGAGCGATCCTTCGACGGTGGAGAGGCGGCGCAGGACGAGAGCGGTGTCGCGCGGGTTGCCGCCTTTCCAGGGCGAGATGCGGATGCCGCTGATTTGGTTCCATCCGGCGGGCTTGTCTTCGGGGGAGAAATCGCTCTTGGAAAACACGACGGTTTGCGCGCCCGACCGGGAGAGCGGTTTATTGCAGACATACCAGCCGTTGCCGCTCTTGAAGTAGAGGCCCAGGGAACGCATCGCATCGGGGATGGGGCAGGAAAGCTCCAGTTCAAACGCAACGGCGGCGGAGAGATCCAAGGCGACGGGCTTGTCCCATGCGAAACGGTCTCGCCCCGTGGAAAAGGGCGTCGGAAAGGCAAGGCCATCGGCCGCGGCGGCGACGGCGGGCGATTGCGGAAACGCCTTCCACGCCGCGGCGCTACTGGGGGCAAACGACTCCACCACCCGCGCGGCGGAGGCGGCGGCGGGAAGGGCAAGCAGCAAGATCAATCCCAAAAACATTAAATCATAGGACTGACCCCTTATGGGTTTTCCACAGTATGGAAAAAAGTTTCGCGTTTTTTCCACACAATGGAAAAAATGTTTCCACAGTGTGGAAAAACCGATCGGGACCAGGATTTCCAACCCGTGAACCATTGAACCGTGTACGGTGAACCTACACGTTGGCGTGCTGGTTGCGGCGGATGATCTGGTAGCCTTGGATGAGTTCGGCGATGGCGCGCTGGATGGAGACCTGCGGGCGGAAGCCGGTGGCCTCGATCTTGTCGTTGCTGACGATGTAGTTGCGCTGGTCGGGGTCCTTGCCGACGGGGGCTTCCATGATGGTGAAATCGGGAACCTGCTTCTGGATTTCGAGGCAGAGCTCCATCTTGGAGAGGTTGGCGTCGGAGAGGCCGATGTTGTAGGGCTGGCCGCGCATGAGGTCGAAGTGGTCGAGGGCGTGGCAGAAGGCGCGGGCGACGTCGCGGACGTGGATGTAGTTGCGCTTGAAGTGGGCTTCGAAGAGGACGACGAAGCGGTCGTTGACGGCGCGGTAGGTGAAGTCGTTGACGAGGAGATCGAGGCGCATGCGGGGGCTGACGCCGCAGACGGTGGCGAGGCGCAG
>CAYNHA010000185.1:0-5627 GCA_964397035.1 uncultured Verrucomicrobiota bacterium | reverse complement strand
GGGGTTTCCACAGTGAGGGAAACTGAGCCGCGCCCCTTCTATTTCCGCACACGGAGGCGGTAGAATCCGCCTTGGACGGGCGTGTAGTTGCTTGAAACCGATCCGGTGACCAGCGGCTCGAACGCCTGCCGCAAATCGGGGGTGAAATCGATGTCGTACTGACGCGCCGAAGCAAACGGCCAGCGCAGCACAAAGGGAACGCCGGGCTCCGGAGGAACGGCCTCCACCGCGAAGAACGAACCCCGGTCGTCCGGACGTGTGCCGGCGGTTTCCTCGGCGCGGTTGTCCTGTCCGTCGCCATCGGTGTCCTCGTCGGCGGGCGGACCGTCGGGCGTCCCGAAATAGTCCTGGCGCCAGCCATTTGGAATGCCGTCGCCGCGCAAATCGGCGTGCAGAAAATTCACACGGAGGGGCCAGACGTAGATGGTGTTGAACCCGTACTGCCCATAGTCATCCTCCTGCCCCCATGCGCGCGCACCCAGCACGGTCCGCGACAGGTAGCGATCGTTCCCGCTGACGGAAGCCGAAGCGATGACGCCGCAGACAAACAGGTGGGAAACCGATTCCGGCCCGACGGCATTCAGGGCGCTCCATGGCAAGGCCGCCTCCCAGCGCTGAGTCCACCGGCTGGCCTCGCTGCCCTGGGTCGTGGTGGCCACCGTACCGGTGCCGTGGAACTGCGAAAGCTTCGCCGAGGCCATCGGCACGAACAAATTCCAGTTCGTGCCGACATAGTAGATTCCCTGGCCGAAATCATGTCCCCCATACATGAAATTGGTGTAGGCAGGGCCATCCCCGTAGGTATCGCCCAGGACAAGGGCCACATCCATCGGCTCCGTGAAACGCACGTTGTGCAGGAAATCGATCGCGTTGGGCGGCCCCGTCTTGTGCCACAGGTTCCACGCGTTGTCCGTCAGCGTGTCGACTCCGAGAAACACCATGAACACATTGTTGCTGCCGCCCAAATCCGCTCCGAATCCGCCAACATAGAGGTGGGTGGCATCCGCATTGAACCAGATGCTGCCGAAATCCCCGAACCCGCGGGAGGAATCACGCGACATGAGAGGGGGCCCCATGGTCACCAGATCCATGTTGTCGCCGATATGGTCGGGCAAGCCTCCCTCCGGATCGTCCGTGAACGTCGGCGAGCCCTCGCCCGCCACGGGGGCCTGTGGCCAGGTCCGCGCGGTGGCGCCTGTGACGGCAAAGGTCCACGTCCGCCGGAAATCGTCGTCCCAGCCCGTGCCGGCGGAAAAGACGACGGAGAGGCGGCGAGCGGAAGCCGGCACCGACACCGTGCCCTCCCAGTGGCCCCCCGGCGTGTTCGTTAATCTCACGCCGCCGGTGCTGGCAAAGGCCCCGCCATCCGCCGCCACCCAGGCCGTCACCGGAGCGGCACCGGCCAGCGGCCCCATGCCGGCCTCGTAGCGCAGAAGGGCATTTGATCCGGCCACCGGCGGATCCGGCACGACACTCGCGCGCGCCAACAGCGCCTGCCAATTGCAGTCGTAGTTGTTGTGCCAAACCCCCGCGCCGTTGTGGAACACGAAGGCCACGCGCTGCGTGGCCGTGGCCGGCACGGTGAACTCATATTCCCACCGCCCCTCCGCCGCATTCCACGCCATGGCCGCGTCCGCAAAGGCATTTGAAAAGGCATCCTGCCCCAGATGGATATACACGGGTTCCGCCGCCGCCAGCGGCCCTTCCGTGGCGCGATAAAAAACCTTCGCCTTCTCCCCGCGCAGCGGAAACGCGGGCGAAACACGGACCTGGCGGCGGTTGGTCACCACGACGGCGTCGAAAATCCGCCCGTCGCTGCGGATTCCGCGCAGTTGCATCGTGTCGTTGGTGACATGCGCCGAAACATGGTGATAGCACGTCGTCGCGAACGCCTGCGACGGCTGGTCAACGGCCGAGGCGTACAGGTTCCCTCCGCCACCGCCACCCACCAGATAGCGCACGCCGCGGATCGGAACCATGCGCTGGTAGTTGTGGCTGTGGCCACTGACAAGCCAATTGGCCTCGTAGCACGTCAGCAACGGCCCCCAGTTCGTCCTGTAGTGCTCGTCCCCCGCCCTTCCACCCCAGGAATAGGGAGGACGATGGCACAAGGCCACGATCCACTCCGCATTCGTGTCGTTCGCCGCCGCTTGCAGCTCGCGCGCCAGCCAGTCGTTTTGACCATCGGCGGGAATCTCGGTGTTCAGGGCGATGAAGCGGACGTTCCCGACTCCACACGCATAGTGTCCATGGCCCGGCGAGGGATCGGGCAGCGAAAACAAACGGTGGAACAAGCCTCGCGTGTAGTCCGATCCCGGGGCCGCATCGTGGTTGCCCATGATGGGCATGTACACCATCCTCGACAGTTCGTTGGAGCAAATCCGGAAAAACACGTCCCACGTTTCGAACCCCGAACCGCTGAACGCCTCCTCGGCCATGTCGCCCAGGCTCACCACCAGCTCCGGATCTTCCAGCACGATCCGGTCGGAAACCCCTTGCGCGCCGACTTCGTTGATCCCTCCCTGCAAATCGCCGTGAAACACGAAATGAAGCGGCTGCCCCCTCCCCGGCGCCGTGCGGAACGTGCCGGACTGGGTCTCTCCGCCGGCGGATAAAGCCTCGTAGAAATAGCGTGTACCGGGCTGCAAATCCCGCAGGACAATCTCATGCCGATGCACCCCTCCGCCGTCATGCACGGTGCGGGGCAGAGAGTCCGGCGCCGTTCCCCATCGAACCGTGCCCCTCCCCTCCTCCACCGTGTCCCAGGCAATTGTCACTGTCGTGGCCGGGTCTTCCGTCCAGCTCGTTCTCACCGGTGTGCGGTACGCCTGGCCGGGAGCGCCCGCGGCACCCAGCAGCCAAAACAGGAAGATCCAGCGAAATGGAATCGAAACGTTCAAACCCGCTCCTGACAACACCCCGGAGAATAGGGACCGGCCCAACGCCCACGCAAGCCCAATCGGGCAAGACAACGGGGATGAATCCTTGTTAAAAATATATTTTGAAATTACGCTTGCGAAGTAGAACGTTTCAGCTTACCTTCGCCGTATAGTTTCCGGCAGGCGCGTGTCTCCCGGCTTTGGTCTCCTCGTCTACGCAACAATATGGTTGGTGCCCCCATGAAAAACACACGACGATCCCTTCCCACGCCCATTCTTGCCGCCGCGTTCTTCGCGATGGCCCTGGGACAAGCCTTCGACGCGCACGCCGCCAACGTGCGCGTTTCGCGTTTCTGGCACAACCACCAGCCGATCTACTGGCCGGAATGGAACGGGAACGACACTCAACTGAACCGCGTACAGTTCGCGGAGGATTCCATCGATCTCAAGGGATCGCAGTACTACGGAACCACCACTCAGCATCCAGACAACAATCTGACCGACATCTTCGGCACCGGCGACCGGGTTTCCTCCTACCAGAGCGGCCCGCGCAATTCGCTTGCCGGTCTCGCCAACTACGCCGGTTTCGCCATGAGCTATTCCGGCTCCCTCATCGAAAACGTCCGCAGCCTCGGAAACGCTGGCGAACTCGGTTATGGCTCCGGCTGGAACAATGGCTACAAAGAGGCCACCACCTGGACCACCCCCAGCGGCGGACCGCGCATGGACATGGTGGGATTCACCTATCACCATTCCCTCGGCCCCGTCCTTCCCAAGGCGGTTTTCCGCAAGGAAATCCAGATCTTCAAGCAGGTCTGGTGGAAGGCGTGGAACAAAAACAGCAACCTGTCCGACCATTCCAAGGGGTTCTTCCCCACCGAGATGGCCTTCAGCACGGAAATGATCGATGTCCTCCGCGACGAAGGCTACGACTGGGTCATCGTGGCCAGCCACCACTTGAGCCGAACCTGCCCGACCTATTTCAACCAAGGCACCTCGGAGGGCAATTACAGCATCATGTCCAGTCCGCCGAACCGCGCGGACCTGCTCGGACCTTCCCCCAGCACAGGCTGGTGGTTCAATTCCCCCAACCCCGGCAATTGCGCGTGGAACGTCTCACCCTTCGCCTACCAGCTCCACAAGGTTAAGTATGTCAATCCGTCGAATGGAACGGAAAAAACGATGATCGCCGTCCCTTCTGACGACGTGCTGAGCTACAAGGCCGGTTATTCCGGCGCCGACGTGGGCATGGTCAGCAGCTTCATCGCTCCATTCGCCAACGATGCCAACAACCCGGCCTTCGTTCTCCCCTCCACCGACGGCGACAATGCCTGGGGCGGCGGCAGCAGCTCCTGGAACGAATCCACGCCTTCCTTCTTTGGCGGATGCGACAGCGCAGGCTACACACCGACTTCCATCCAGGATTTCGTGAACACCTATGGGGCGAATGCGTCCGTGGCGCACATCGAGGATGGTGCCTGGATTTTCCCGGAAATGTGCTACGGATCCCCTTATTTCCTGAAGTGGGTCGATCCTCCCACCAATCCTAAGAATCTCGCCTCCTGCTACCCCAACACGCAGATCGATTTGGAAACGCCTGGTTTCGCCCTCAAATTCTGGGATTGGTCGCCCGTCATTGCCGGTGCCAACTGGTGCGAAACGGCGGAGCAAATCCTCGAGGACGAAGGTGGTTCCGTGCAGGACTGGAAGATTGCCTGCCCCTACGACTGGGACGGCACCTATACCAACCCCAACGAGGTGGAGCGCGCCTGGCACATCTTCTTGGCGGGCCTCGACTCCGGCTTCAATTACTATGGCGGACTCGGCAACGACGACGAGGTCAAGCAATCCCTCGCCAACCGCCGTGCGCTGGAAATGCTCGGTCCGTGGATGACCAGCGGCCGCCTCGCCAATGACCGCACACCGCCCTCGCTGTTCCGCCCCCAGCGCTTCCCCTACAATCCCGGCACCAACACCTTCGGGTGGTTCAACGTCAATCCAACCAATAACGCCTTCAACAAGAAGATGGGCTCCGACTTCTATGTCTGGACCCACGCCTATGACGTGTCCGGCATTCCCGATGGCGGCGTGGTGCTGAAAGTCCGCCGCGACAAGGATGGCGTGAATTCCATGTCCACCACCCACAACGAGACGTATGCGGGCGGCAGTGATGTCGAAGGCTGGATTTCCATTCCCATGACCAAACGCGTGTTGCCCAGCACGCGCGAAGCCCTGAACGCGGCGGCCAACAACAGCCAGATCGATTATTTCATCACGCCTGTGGCCATCGCCGACTACTACTTTGCCAAGGTGACCCAGTTCCGCGATGCGCTTGTCGATTATTACATCGAAGCCACAGACACCAAGGGCAATTCCTACAAGTCCGACATCCAGCACGTGTATGTCGTGGGCGATGGCTCTTCCGGCGGGGTCAGTCCCTCCGCCACGTTCTCTCCGGCAGCTCCGTCCGACTGTGCCCCCATCACCGTCACTTTCAACGCCGCCACCTCCGTGCTGGCCACCGCCACAACGGTGAACGCATTCTATCACTTCTCCACCAATAGCACGGACTGGACCAACGCGGTGGCAACCCGCGCCAGCAGCAACTCGTTCTCGATCACGTTTTCGACCATCCCCGACAACGCCCCGCAATTGGAAATCTGCTTCAACGACGGGGTCAACTGGGAAAGCAATGGCGGCGCCAACTGGAAGGTTTCCATCCGCGATTGCGACGCCCCAGAGTTCATC
>CAYNHA010000184.1:0-7638 GCA_964397035.1 uncultured Verrucomicrobiota bacterium | reverse complement strand
CTTCGCCATGAAGTCCGCCCCGCGCAAGGCCATGGCCGCGGAAAACAGCATCGTCACCACGTAATAATATGCCTCCCGCGAGTGGTAGACATGATAGGGCAGCACCGCCATCCAGATTCCAACCAGCATGCCCGCGCCCGCGCCCCGGCGCCGCATCGCCCAGATCGAACAGAAAACCACCGTCAACCAGCCCAGGCCGGCAAACGGCTCGCGAACCATCTTCTCATCGGCCTGCCGCCCCGGCTGAATTTTCCCCCAAAGCGCGGAAATGGAATCCGCGAGCGGAATCTGGTTCAGCCATGGCGGATTCGTCCACAATTCGGAAACCGTGGTGGCCCCCATGGCATACTTCAACTGGCTGATCTCGTCCGACCGCGTCGCCGCATGCCCCAAATCATGGAAGCGCGCAAAACCCGCCAGCAACATCACCAGCGCCAGCGCCCCAAGCCCGATCCACTTGTTTTTCACGCGTTGCCCTTTTCAATGGGCCGCTTCGTATCCACCTGCACCAGATACAAGGGACGCCGCTTGCCTTCCTCGAAAATGCGGCTGACATACTGCCCCAGCATGCCCATGCCCACCAGTTGCACGCCGCCCAAAAAAACCATCACCGCGATCAGCGAAGCCCACCCTCGCTCCAGGCTGCCCGGGGAAATCACCGCCAGCACCATCACATAGAGGACCCACAGCACCGCAATGGCGCAAACGAACACGCCCAGCAGCGCAATCCAGCGCAGCGGCGAGGCCGAGAACGATGTGATCGCATCAAACGCCAGCTTCGCGCTTTTCCACACCGGATACTTGGTTTCGCCCGCCAACCGCGCCGCGCGGTCATACTCCACCGCCCCCTGCCGGAATCCCACCCAGCACGTCAGTCCGCGCATGAACCGGTGCAGTTCGCGCATTTCCTTCAGCGCATCCACCACGCAACGATCCACCAGGCGGAAATCGCCCGCATCCATCGGTACATTCACCTTCGCCAGCCGCCGGAAGACGCGGTAGAACGAGGCCGCCAAAAACTTCTTCATCCACGTTTCGCCCGCGCGGCTCCGGCGGACGGCATACACCACCTCCACGCCTTCGCGCCACTTGTCGACCATGGCACCAATGGTTTCGGGAGGATCCTGCAAATCGGCATCCATCACCACCACCGCATCCCCGTCCGCGCGGTCCAATCCCGCCGTGATGGCAATCTGGTGGCCGAAATTGCGCGACAGCCGCACCACCCGCACATGCTCGTTTCGCTTCGCCTGCTCCACCGCCCATTCGGCCGAGCCATCCGTGCTGCCATCGTCCACCAAAAGCAGCTCCCAGTCTTCCGCCCGCCCCGCAAACACCGCCGCCACCCGCTCCAGCAAAACCGGCAGGTTGTCCTTCTCGTTCAGGAACGGCACCACGATCGAAATCTTTTTCCTACTGCTCATGGCGCCGCATCCTACCCGACACGCCCCCCGCAATCAACCGACAAGAAATCTTGTTCCCTTGGACAAATTGTCGCATCCGGGGCGGGCGTTTTGTCCCAACGAAGCCAGCATGCCCGGTCGAGGAATTCGCTCTTGCACTTGTTTTTTCAATGCCGGCCTTGGAATTCCGCCTGTTCGTCCATCCATCCCATAAGTTGGCACGTGTATTGCTCCTGAACAATCGCCATGACAGACAACCCCGAAAACCCAGGACCTGCCCCCTCCGGAGAACGAAAACTCCTGCGGTGGATTCTGGTTTTGCAGATCGTGATTCTGGGATGGCTTGCCAAAAACCACTTTGACGGGACATTCGGCCGCAGAACCCACAACCCACCTGCGGACCCAACCCTGATGGACACTCCTTCCTCCTTGGAGTCTTCTTCACCGGATGTCCCGTCATCTTTTTTCCAGCTCCCCCGCTTCTCCATTCTCCGACATACTCCGCCGCCGCAATACCAGCATCCCGCCGACCGCATGCGTGCCGAAATGGAGCGCATGATGCGCGACGCCAACCGAGCGTTTGCCGATTTCGATTCCGTTTTCGGCTCCGATGCCGCCTTTGCCTCCCTGCCCGCTTCGCCCACCATGAACATGCGCGAACTGGATGACGCCTACGAGCTCTCCCTCGCGATGGCCAACGCCGATCCCAAGGCCCTCGATGTCCAGCTCGACGGTCGCATTCTCACCATTTCCTCCCATCAGGACAGCCGGGATGCCCACTCCGCCTCTTCGCAGCACTTCAGCTCGCGCCTGCTCCTGCCCGGCCCCGTCGACCCCGGAACCCCTGTGCAAATCACCAACGAAAACAACCGCGTCCGCATCCGAATCTCAAAACCGGCCACGGTCACCGCGACGACCCGCAACCCCTAGAGGAGCCCCCCCCATGAGCGACACCGGAATCACCGCCATCAATGAAAAGGTCAAGGAAGAGAGTGTTTTCATCGCCGCCCTGCGCGCCGAGATGGAAAAGGTCATCGTCGGCCAGCGCTATCTCCTTGATCGCCTTGTCATCGGCCTGCTCGCCAACGGCCACCTCCTCCTCGAAGGCGTGCCCGGCCTGGCCAAGACCCTCGCCGTCAAGACGCTCGCCTCCGCGCTGAACACCACCTTCCACCGCATCCAGTTCACGCCCGATCTGTTGCCCGCCGATCTCGTCGGCACCCAGATCTACAACCCCAAGACCGGCGAATTCGGCACCCGCAAAGGCCCCGTTTTCGCCAACATCATCCTCGCCGACGAAATCAACCGCGCCCCCGCCAAGGTGCAATCCGCCCTCCTCGAAGCCATGCAGGAGCGGCAAGTCACCATCGGCCAGGAAACCTTTCCGCTGCCCGAGCCGTTTCTTGTGCTCGCCACGCAAAACCCCATCGAGCAGGAAGGCACCTATCCCCTCCCCGAAGCCCAGGTCGACCGCTTCATGCTCAAGCTGGTGGTGAAATATCCCACCCTCGAAGAAGAACGCCGCATCCTCGACGCCAACGCCCGCACGCAAATCAATCACCAGGTCCGCCCCGTCGTCGAACCCGCCGCCATTTTGCGCGCCCGCAAGATCATCGACGAAATCTACGTCGACGACAAAATCAAGGACTACATCCTCTCCATCGTCTTCGCCACGCGCGATCCCGCCGCCTACAAGCTCAACGCCCTCGTCGACCACATCCGCTACGGCGCCTCCCCGCGCGCCACCCTCTACCTCACCCTCGCCGCGCGCGCCCACGCCTTCCTCCAGGGCCGCGGCTATGTCACCCCGCAGGACGTCAAATCCATCGCCCTCGACGTCCTCCGCCACCGCGTCATTCCCTCCTTTGAAGCCGAAGCCGAGGAAATGACCTCCGACAAGATCGTCGCCACCCTGCTCAACGAACTCCCCGTCCCGTAGGAGAATAGAGCATGGAATACTGGAAGAATGGAATGATGACCGATCCTCCCTCCCAGCATTCCATGATTCCAACATTCCATTCCCCCTAACAGCTTATGATCCCCCGCGAAACACTCAAAAAAATCCGTCGCATCGAGATCCGCACCCGGCGCTCGGTCAACGACGTCTTCGCGGGGCGCTACCACTCCGTGTTCAAGGGCCAAGGCATGGAATTCCAGGAAGTGCGCGAATACGTCCCCGGCGACGACATCCGCTCCATCGACTGGAACGTCACCGCCCGCACCGGGTCCCCCCACATCAAGAAATTCACCGAGGAGCGCGAACTCACCGTCATGCTCCTCGTCGACATATCCGCCTCCAACCGGTTCGGCTCCACCGCGCAGCTCAAGCGCGACCTCGCCGCCGAAATCGCCGCCGTGCTCGCCTTCTCCGCCATCACCAACCACGACCGCGTCGGGCTGATCCTCTTCACCGACCACGTCGAAAAGCACATCCCGCCCGCCAAGGGCCCCACGCACGTGCTGCGCGTCATTTCCGAAATCCTCGCCGCCAAGCCCCAGTCGCCGCGCACGGATATTGGCCCGGCGCTGGAATACCTCAATCGCGTCGTCCGGCGGCGCTCCGTCGCTTTCCTCATTTCCGACTTCCTCTCGCCGCCCTTCGACCGCCTCCTGCGGGTCACCGCCCGCCGCCACGATCTGGTCAGCCTCATCGTCGGCGACAAGCGCGAAAGCGCCCTGCCCTCCGTGGGCCTCGTGGACTTCGAAGACGCCGAAACCGGACAGTGCATCGTCATCGACACCTCCCACGCCCCCACCCGCCGCGCCCTGCTCGCCCGGCAGACCGAACGCCGCGCCGCCCTCCTCAAGCAACTCAGCCGCGCCCGCTCCGACGCCATCGAACTCAACGCCGGCGAACCCTACGCCCGCGAACTCGTCCGCTTTTTCCGCCGCCGGGAGAAACGCCGATGACGCGAAGGGGTCAGTCCTATGATTTAATGTTTTTCCACAGTATGGAAAAATGTTTCGCGATTTTTCCACACAATGGAAAAATGGTGGGCCTCGGGCCACGTTTGGCCCTCGTTCCGAAGCGGAACTTGCCTTCGGCAATCCGTGCGCGAAACGCGCGCTCCACACTGTGGAAAACTTTTTTTGCGGCGGCCTGGCTGGCGCTGGCCGGCTGTTCCAAGCCCGAACCACCGTTGCCGGAGCTGCCCGCCGGTCAGGAGGTTTCCGTTTCGGCGGCGATGTCCACGAACCGGATCCGCATCGGCGATCCGGTCCACCTGACATTGAGCGCGCTGCACCGGGACGGCGTCCGCGTGGAGTTCCCCGACATCGCCAGCGGGAAAGACGTACTGGTCCGCGCTTCCACGGTGACGAACGAGCTTCTGGCCAACGGGCTGGTGAGGACGGAGCAGCAGCTCACGCTGACTTCGCTGACCGTCACGAACCATGTTCTTGGCGAAAAAGCCTCCATCCGGATTTCCACGCCCGAGGGCGTTCAAACCAACGCCTATCCCTTCCTCTCGCTCGAAGTGGTGTCTTCGCTCCAGCCGGGAGAAAAGGATCCGCGCCCGGCCAAGGGCGGCCTTGCGAACTGGCCTGCGCCGCGTTCTCGCTGGCTCTGGGGAGCCCTGGCCGCGCTGGCCGTACTCGTGGCCGCGTTTCTGGCGCTGCGTCGATTCCTGACCACGCCGCGCACCATCCTGCACATGCCCAAGCCGGTTCCGCCGTATCAAATCGCGCTGGATGCGCTCGATGCGTTGCGGGCCAAGGGGTGGATCGAAACGCTGGCCATCGAGCCGTTCTATGTTGAATTGTCCGCCATTGTGCGGCGCTATCTGGAAGGCCGTTTCGGGCTGCGCGCACCGGAACGCACCACGGAGGAGTTCATCCGCGACGCCCTCACCTCTCGCAAGCTATCGGACGCGCACCAGAATCTGGTCGCCGGATTTCTGGAGCAAAGCGATCTGGTGAAATTCGCCCGCCACGCCCCCGGCCAAGGCGACATGCGCAATGCGCTGGATTCCGCCACGGCCCTCGTCCGCGAGACCATGCCCGCCGAAACCGCGGAGGTGAAGCCGTGATGACGATTCGCCATCCGCTGGTGCTGCTGCTCCTGCTGCTGATTCCCCTGCTGGTGTGGTTGCGCTATGCCCGCCGGCGGCAGGCGCCGCTGACTTTCTCCGATGGGGCCGCGCTGCTGGGACTTCCGCACTCGCCGTGGCTGGCTCTGCGCAAGCTGCCGCCCGCGCTGTTCGCCGCCGGACTCGTGTTTCTCGTGATCGCCGCCGCCCGCCCGCAGAAGGGCATGAGCGAATCACGCGTTGAAACAGAAGGCGTGGACATCGTCCTCGTCGTGGACACCTCCACCTCGATGCGGGCGGACGATTTCTCTACCGCGATGAAACGCATGGACCGGCTGGACGCGGCCAAGTCCGTCATCTCCAAATTCATTCTGGCCCGGCCGGACGACCGCATCGGGATCGTGGCCTTTGCCGCGATGCCCTACACGATTGCACCGCTCACGACCGACCACGCGTGGCTCCTGCTGCAGATGGACCGCATCCAGACCGGCATGCTCGAAGACGCCACGGCCATCGGCGATGCCATCGCCTCGGGCGTGAACCGCCTGCGAGATTCCAAGGCCAAGAGCAAGGTTGTCATACTGCTCACGGACGGGGTCCACAATGCCGGCCGCCTCACGCCGCAGGATGCGGCACAGGCCGCCGCCGCGCTGGGCATCAAGGTCTACACCATCGGTGCCGCCTCCGACCAGCCCCGGCAAGGGCCCGGCATTTTCAGCTTTTCCATGGGCGGCGCGGAAATCGATGACGCCATGCTCACAAAGATCGCCACCATCACGGGAGCGAAATATTTCCGCGCCACTGATCTCGCAAGCCTGGAGGAGACCTACACGCAGATCGATGCGATGGAGAAAACGAAGATCGAGCTTGATCAATATACGCGCTACGAAGAAAAGTTCGCGCCATTCCTCGTGCTGGGACTGCTGTGCCTGGGGCTGGAGCTGGCGCTGGGCTTCACCCGCCTGGGGAGGCTGCCATGAAGTGGGGAAATCCCGACATCCTCTTGTGGCTGCCGCTGGCGATTCCGCTGCTATGGATTCTTTTCGTTCTCCTGCGCAGGCGGAGGCGCGCGCTGGAAGAGCTGGTTGATCCGGCCATGATTCCGGTTCTGGCCCCCCGCTGGAATCCGGCACGCGCCAAGGCGCGCCTGTGGCTGCGGGGCGCGGCGTTCGTCCTGCTCCTTCTGGCATTGGCCCGCCCGCAGTGGGGATTCCACTGGGAAGAAGTCCGGCGCAAGGGCCTCGACATGGTTGTGGTGCTGGACACGTCCCGCTCGATGATGGCCTCCGACATCAAGCCTTCACGCCTCCAGCAGGCCAAGTGGGGCATCCGCGACCTCCTGCGCAACCTGCGCGGCGACCGCGTGGGGCTGGTGCCGTTTGCGGGGTCCTCCCTTCTCCAGTGTCCGCTCACGATCGATTACGCCGCCTTCACGATGACGCTCGACGACGTGTATTCGGGCCTCATTCCCAAGGGCGGCACAGCCATTGAGCAGGCCCTGCGCACCGCCATCGCGGCGTTTCCAGCCGAGGGCACCGCCGACCGCGTGGTTCTGCTCATCACCGACGGCGAGGACCACGAAGGCGACCCGCTTTCCCTCCTGCCCGAACTGAAGGAAAAGAACATCCGCGTTTACTCCATCGGCATCGGCACACTGGAAGGCGAAATGGTGCCCGCCGGCGACGGGCAGGATGCCTACTTCAAGGACCGCCAGGGCCAGATCGTGAAGACCGCCTTGAAAGAAGACGTCCTGCAAAAGCTCGCGCTGGGCACGGGCGGCACCTATGTCCGGTCGGCCCCCGGCGACACCGGTCTGGAGCGCGTGTTCCGCGAAAGCATCGACAGCCTCAAGCGGTCCGAGCAGGAAACCCGCACCGCCAAAATCTACGAAGACCGTTTCCTGTGGCCCATCGCGGCGGCCCTGCTCCTGCTGGCGTGGGAAGCCTTGCTCCCGGACCGGCGGAAGGCCGGAAAGGAGACGGAAGGATGAAAAATCTCAACATCCAATGTCCAATGTCCAATGTCCAATGTCCAAAGCGAAGGGGTCAGTCCTATGATTTAATGTTTTGGATGTGGATGGCGCTGCTTGCAAGCGGGATGGGCGCCTCGGCCGAAGACAAGGCCCGGGCGGCGTTCGATGCCGGAGTGAAAGCCTTTGCCTCCAGCAACTATGCGGCCGCCAGCCAATCCTTTGAAGAAGCAGCGGC
>CAYNHA010000183.1:0-40366 GCA_964397035.1 uncultured Verrucomicrobiota bacterium | reverse complement strand
CCGATGTCATCAATCCCGACAGGTCTTCCGGAGCATGACCCAGCGCAATGAAAACGGAAACGGGCCCGCAGACGGGAATGTCCGCAAATTCCTGTTCCATTTTTTCCAGCACGTGGCGTCCTTCTTCCTCCACGCCCAGCGCCTTCGCAAAACCCGAAATGGCGGCTCGCAAATCGTCAAGCGTATCCAACGGAAACGACAAGAACTCCACCCCCTGCGAGCGAGCCACTTTTTCCAATGTTTCAGACTTTCCCTGCGACAAAATCAAATCGGGATTCAACCGCAAGATGCTTTCCCGATGGGGAGTCAATGCACTGCCGATTCTGGGTACAGCGGCGGCCTCTTCCGGCCAATCGGTGAACTCGCTCACTCCGACCACGCGATCCCCGCACCCCAGGGCAAACACCATTTCCGCCACGGCCGGCGTCCCGCAAATCACGCGCCGGGCGGATGCAGCGGAAACCGATTGCGGTTCTGTTCTTGCACCGCAACCCGCAAGTGCAAGGCAGGCAGCGGCCATCCACACCCAACGGCGCATCAATCCACCACGCACACCAATCCCTTGAGATATTCGCACTCGGGCGCTTCGACCGGCACGGGATGGTCAGCCGGTTGCCCCAGCGTTTCAAGAATCCGCACGCGGCGCTCCGAATCATGCGCCGCCCAACCGATCATTTTGCGGAATTCCGCCATATCCACGAGGCCCGAACAGGAAAACGTGGCGAGAATGCCGCCCGGACGCAGCAACTTCATCGCCAGCAAATTCACATCCTTGTAGGCGCGAAGTCCCCTGTCCAATCCCTCGCGACGGGTCACCATGCGCGGCGGATCGAGAACAATCAGATCCCAGCTCTCGCGGCTGTCGCGGGCGTATCGCAACCGATGCGCCACGTCGGCGGTTTCGTATTCCACCGGAACGCCGGAAGGATTCAGCTCGTGATGCCGCCGGGCCTGTAGCAACGCGGGCTCGGAGGAATCCCAACCCGTGATTTTCTTTGCACCGGCATGGGCCGCACATACTTCAAAAGCGCCTGTATAGCAGTAGGCGCTCAACATGTCCCGCCCCTTGGCATAGGCGGCCACTTTTCGGCGATTTTCACGCTGGTCAATGTAAAAGCCCGTTTTCTGGCCACCCGACAAACCCGCCTCAAAGAGAAATCCGTTTTCACGGATGGTCACCAGTTCGGGGGCGCGGTCGCCTCCCAGTTTTTCGGAAAGACCTTCGCGTTTCACCGCCTCGCCTTCCGCCCGCACAAACACGCAATTGGCGCCGGTGGCGGCTTTCAGCTCATCCACCACCACGGGAATCCAGGGCTCCCACACCTTGCTCCCCACCTGCACGGCCACCACGTCGGCATATTGGTCGGCAATCAGCCCCGAAAGACCATCCGCCTCCGAAAACACCATCCGGTAGGCATTCGTTTGGCTCCACTCCGTCTTCGGACCATACAACCGGTGCCGCATGGCCACCGCACGGCGGATGCGCCCGCGCCAAAAGGCTTCATCCAGCATTTCCGCCGGATCCTGCGTATACATCCGAACCGTCATGTCGGCCTCGGGATGCCACAAGCCGCGCCCCAGCCATTCGCCCTCGGTGTCGAACACGTCGGCAGGCTCGCCGGCGGCCCCCGAACCATCCACTTCCTCGATTGCGCCCGAAAACACCCAGGCGCTGCCTCTCAAAATCTGTTTTTCGCGTCCCGCCTTGAGGCGAACACGGATTTTCGCCGCCGGGGCGCCTGCTTCATCTTGCTTTGCGTTTGTCATATTCATAGGATTGTCCGTTGATAGTTCGAATTGGTCAAACAGTAAAAGAGGTCATCCATGCGCATTCATGCCTACAAAGCCCTACGTCCCCGCGCCGACATCGCCGCCAAGGTAGCCGCCCCCCCCTATGATACCGTGGACACCGCCGAGTCCGCCCAGCTCGCCGAAGGCAATCCCATGTCCTTCCTGCACATCAATCACTCGGAAATCGACCTGCCCGCCGGCACCGACCTCTACGCCGACGCCGTCTACACCCAGGCCGCCGAAAATCTGAAAAACTTCAAAAAGAACGGCTGGCTGGTCAGCGAATCCCGCCCCCTCATGTATCTCTACGCTCAGACCATGGGAACCCACACTCAGACCGGCCTGGTTTGCTGCTGCCACATCGACGACTACATTCAGGATGTCATCAAAAAACACGAATTCACCCGCAAGGACAAGGAAGACGACCGCACCAAGCACACGGCCACCATTGACGCCAATATCGGCCCCGTCTTCATCGCCTATCGCGATGTGGAGGCCATCCGCCAGGTTCTTGCGCCGATTCCCCGGAACACGGCCTCCCTTTACGACTTCGTGGATGAACTCAACGTCCGCCACCAGGTCTGGCCCGTCGAAGATACCGCCACCGTTGCAAAACTGTTTGAGAAGGTTCCCGTCAGCTATATCGCCGATGGCCACCACCGTTCCGCTTCCGCCGTGCGCGTGGGAAACGAACGCCGCGCGGCCAATCCGAAGCATACCGGAAACGAAGAATACAACTGGTTTCTCTCCGTCTTGTTTCCGGCCTCGGAACTCAAGATTCTACCCTACAACCGCGCCGTCAAGGATCTCAACGGCCTTTCCGAAGCCGACTTCCTGGCGAAGATCAAATCGCTCTTCACCGTCACGGAAAATCCTGATCCCAGCCCGAAGTCGCCGCGCAACGTCAGCATGTATCTCGGCAAAAAATGGTATGGCCTGAGCTGGCCCGAAGTGAAATCGAGCAACCCCGTCGACAAGCTCGACGTCAGCACCCTGCAAAATCAGGTGCTCAAGCCGCTGCTGGGCATCGATGACCCCCGCACCAGCCACCGCATCAAGTTCATCGGAGGCATCCGCGGACCGCAGGAGCTGGTGCGCCTGGTGGACCAAAAAGGCTTCGCCGTGGCCTTCTCCATGTATCCCACCACGGTCGATCAGCTCATGGCCATCGCCGACGCCGGCCAAATCATGCCGCCCAAGAGCACCTGGTTCGAGCCCAAGCTCCGCACCGGCCTGCTCTCGCACGAGCTGAACTAGCCGGCCTCGAATGCGGCAACGGCTCCCAGACTGGTTCCGCCGCCCTCTTCCGCCCAGCGCGGAAGGGGGCCGCGTGAAGCATTTGCTCGGACGCCTGGATCTCCATACCGTTTGCGAAGGTGCCAAGTGCCCCAACCGCGCCACCTGCTGGCATGATTCGGCTGCCGCCTTTCTGATTCTCGGCGATTCCTGCACACGCGATTGCCGCTTCTGCGCCATCCCTCATGACTCCCATCCTGCCGCGCCCGACCCCGGCGAACCCGCCCGCCTCGCCGAAGCTGCCGCCGCCATGGGCCTGCGCCATGTCGTCGTCACCTCCGTCACCCGCGATGACCTTCCGGACGGCGGAGCCGCGCACTTCGCCACCACCATCGGCGAAATCAGGTTCCGTCTTCCTTCCTCCACCATTGAAGTGCTGATCCCCGACTTTCAGGGGATTGAAAGCGCCCTCGACACGGTGCTTGCCGCACGGCCCGATATCTTGAATCACAACCTCGAAACGGTGGAACGCCTCCAACCGTCCGTCCGCCCTCAAGCCGATTATGCCCGTTCGCTTTCGGTGCTGCGCCATGCCGCGCAAACTGGAGCCCGAACCAAATCCGGCCTCATGCTCGGCATGGGCGAAACCGATGGAGAATTGCTTTCCGCCCTGCGCGACCTGCGGGCCGCCGGCGTTTCGCTCCTCACCCTCGGACAATATCTCGCCCCGTCTTCCGCCCATCATCCCGTCGCGCGCTTTGTAACTCCATGCGAATTCGACCACTGGCGCACGGAAGCTCTTGCCCTTGGATTTTTCTCGGTCGCCTCCGCCCCCCACGTGCGTTCTTCCTATCACGCCGAAGAACTCATGGCCGTCCGGAGTGCTTCATGATCCGCGCCCCGCGTATCCTGATCTGCTATCTGGTCCGCAACAGCGGCCACCATGCCGCCGCACGGGCTATCGAGGCCGAAATCCGCCGCCAGAATCCGCTCGCGGAAACCCGCTGCCTCGACTTGCTCGAAACCACGCATCCCACGTGGAGTTCGATTGTCCAATACGCCTACATGTCCACCATCCGCCGCACCCCCGAACTATGGGAAGCCCTCTACGACAATTTCTGGTTCGACCTGCTCACGCGCTATATCCGCCCTCTCGTCCAGCGCGGCAACAGCCTGAAATTGCGCATCCTGATGGATGCCTTCCAGCCCGACGCCATCGTCTGCACGCAGGCCCACCCCTTCGCCGTCCTCTCCGCCTATGCCCGCCGGCAAGGCAAGCCCATCCCCATCTGGGGAGTCATCACCTATTTCCTCCCCCACCGCTTCTGGCACGTGAAGCCCGGCGAGCACATCCGCTATGTCGTCCCCACCGAAACCGCCGTGCAACGCCTGATGATCCTGGGCACCCCAGCCGACCGCATCCATACCTTTGGCATTCCGATCCAGGCCGACATCCTCGCCGCCCGCGGCCGCACCGTCTCGCGCAACAATGGCCGGCGCGTTCTCGTCATGGGCGGCTCCCGCGGCCTCGGCGCCCGCTACCACACCATCCGCAAGCTGGACTGTTCCGATGCGGATTTCACCATCGACGTCGTCACCGGCACCAACCGCCGCCTGCGCAAGCAATTGATCGCCGCGCGACATAAATTCAAACACCCCATCCGCATCCGCGGCTATGTCAAGGACGCCATGGCCCTCATGCGGCGCGCCAGCCTGCTCATCGGCAAGCCCGGCGGACTCACCTCCGCCGAAGCCATGGCCTCCGGCACACCCATGCTCATCATCCGGCCCCTGCCCGGACAGGAGCGCGGCAACACCGAAATGCTCGTCGGAAACGGATCGGCCATTCACCTGGACCGCGACCGCGACCTGCCGGCCGTGGTCTCCTCCCTCTTCTCCAACACCGCCTTGCTCGACATGATGGCCGAACGCGCCAAATCCCTTGGAAAACCCAACGCCGCCCACGACATTGCCGACGCCGTCCTCTCCAGGATTCCCGCGGAGGACGCCGGATGATCTATTGGTTTTTCCGTTTCGTTGCCTTCCTCGTTCGCGCCCTTCCCCTGAAGGTCGCCTATTGGCTTTTTCTGCGCATCTGCGACACCATTTACTTCCTCAATCCAAAGGGAAGGAGTGCCGTCCGCCAGCATTTGCAAACCATCTTTGAACACCAGGGGATCCATCCCTCTCGCTGCATCCTCGACGGCTGCACACGCAAAACCTTTCAATTTTTCGGAAAATACCTCGCCGACTTCATCCGCTTCCGGAAGCAAACCTCCGACGGCATCCGCGACACCATCAGCATCCAGGGAATCGAATATCTCGAACAGATTAAAAACTCCAAGCGCGGCACCATCATGCTCACCGCCCACCACGGCAACTGGGAACTCGGCGGTGCCTTCATCGCCTCCATGGGCATTCCCATCAACGCTGTCGTCCGGCCCGTCCCCTCCCCCTCCCTCGAACGCCTCTTCCACTTTTTCCGCGAACAGCGCGGCATGAAGGTCATTCTCCTCGACCATGCCGGCGTCGGCATCATCAAGGCCCTCAAGCGCGGCGAATCCGTCGCCCTGGTCGGCGACCGCGACTTCACCGGCAATGGCCTTCCACATGCCTTCTTTGGCCGTGAAACCTCCCTTCCCCGCGGCGCCGCCTGGTTCTCCCACCGCACCGGCGTCCCCATCTACATGGGCTTTGCCACCCGCGCACCCGACGACAGCTTCATCCTCCGCATGCATCCCCCCATCGATCCCGCCGAACTCGGCAGCGAGGAAGCCATACAGGACCGCATTGTCTCCATCATGCAGGACGCCATCGCACGCGATCCCTGCCAGTGGTTCATCTTCGACCCCTTCTGGCCAGCCGCCCCAACCTCCACAACTCCATCATGAAAAAAGTTTTCCACACCATGGAAAAAAGTTTTCCACACTGTGGAAAACTTTCCCGCCTCTTCCTCTTTGACCTCGACGGCACCCTCATCGACTCGCGCACCGACCTCGCCGCCGCCACCAACCGCATGCGCGCCCTCCACCAGCTCCCGCCTCTCCCCATCGACCTTGTCACCACCTTTGTGGGCGACGGCATCCGTACGCTGGCCGTCCGCGCCTTGGATGGCACGACCGTGGACCCCGACGTGGCGGCGGCTGAAATCGGCAAAGCCTACGACGAACACCTGACGGACACCACCACCGTATACCCCGGCGTTGAGAACGGGCTGCGAGCCCTCCGCTCGGCCGGTCACGTCCTCGCCCTTGTGACCAACAAACCGGGCCCTAATTCCTAACGCCTGTTTGACAATTTCGGCTGGACTCCTCTGTTTGCAATCCTTCTGGGAGGAGGCGACACCCCCGAACTCAAGCCTTCTCCCCTGCCCCTGAAAACCGCCATGGAACACACAGGGTTTTCCTCAGCAAACACCTTCATGGTAGGCGACCACCACACCGATCTAGAAGCTGCCCGCCGCGCGGGTGTGCGATCCATCTTCCTGTCCAGCGGCTTTGGACATCCGGGAAACGAAAAACCCGATCTCGTCTTCGCCGATTTTCCCGCCTTCGTCTCCCATTCCCTCCGCAATACCTGATCAACACCCCACTCTATTTCATCTTGTCTTCCGTCACAGTCTTTCAACGCATAGTTAATTAACTATGCGTCGAAACTATTTTATTGCCTTGATGAAGTTGACTATTTTTGTGAAACATAATTATGTTTATTTGCAATGAGTTGCAGAATAAAATTGAACTTTTTCACAATAAACAACATAAAATTTGACGGATAGTTAATTAACTATGCGTCGATTTTGGTTATGTATAGCGTCGAATATCATCGAGGGAACGGCGTATTTTGGGCCGGATGATGTTGTCAACGGGGTAGCCAAGACAAATCAACAGATCGACCTTTTTGTCTTTCGGTATCTGGAGGCAGGTTTTTAAGTGCCTCTCATGGAACCAGCCGAGCCAGCAACTGCCGATTCCATCTTCCGCAGCCTGCAACACCAGATGTTCGCACGCGATTCCAATATCCACCAAGCTGTACTGCACCCCGCGAAATTGTGCGCCAAGACGAGCCGCCCACTTCATTTTTTCCGTCACCACGGCAATCAAGGCCGAGGCGTTCACGACGAATTTATTCATCCCATAAGGCGGAGGACAACACACGTCCTCGGCCACGGATTTCACTTGCGCGGGATCGTCCACCACCACAAAGGACCAGGGTTGCGAATTGCATGCCGATGGCGCCAGCCGCGCGGCCTCCAAACAGCGTTCCAGCACTTCTCGCGGAATCACCCTTCCAGGTTCATACTGACGCACACTCTGCCGCCGGTTCACCAGTTCAAGAAAGGTCATGTTTTCCTCCACGAAAGACGCATCACCAAAATGGAAGCCCACAGCAATCCCGCCACCATCCATCCGCCATAGAACAGCCGGGGAAACAGCCACCAACTCCAGCCCACAAACGACCAATCGGAAAAGGGCCACAGAACCGGGGTCAGGAAATATCCATTTCCGTGCGTGGGAACATCCGTCAAAACGTGCAAGGGCCATGCCATCACGGGCAGGAGAAGCCTGGGTTGCCAGGCCGCCAGAGCGCCTACACAAACCGCGATTCCCAGCGCACTGTGCGTGATCCTGTATAGCACAAACACAAATTCAGGAATGCCGTGCCATTGTAGTCCGTTTCCGTTGAACAGTCCCATGGCAAAATGGATGCCCAACGAAACGAGATCGGGCAAGACGCCAAATCCAAAGGCGGCCCACAAGGTCCAATCCGCCATTGTACGGCGCCCCTTTTCATCCACCGGACCCCGTCGCCCGCCCGCCACTCCGGTCCGGCTGCACAGGGCCATCCCCATTACGCCATGGAACAGAGTGTCCATCCCGGCGCCTGTCTAGCCATTTCGGGATTCGGCTGCTTCCACTTCTTTCAGGAAATGGGCCACTTCATCGATTGTGCCAAAGGACAGCATCTGCTGCGCCTGCCACCGGGCATGGGAAAGATTGATTTTCTCGATCCGGGATTGAACCGGCGGAATGGTCATCGGATCCAGGCTGAGCGAACGCAGGCCGATTCCCAGGAGGAAAGGCAGCATCTGGGGATCTGCACCCAAATTGCCGCACAAGGAAACCGGTTTCCCGGCCTTTTCGGCGGATTCCACGATCCACTTGAGCTGCCGCAAAACGGCCGGGTGGTGCGGTGAGAAAAAGGCGGCGACTTCGTCGTTGGTTCGGTCCACGGCCAGCAAATATTGGATCAAATCGTTGCTGCCGATGCTGAGAAAATCGGCCGCGCGGGCCAATTCGGGTGCCAGCACCGCCGCCGAAGGCAATTCAACCATCACTCCCAATTCAGGCATCCGGTTGGGAACGCCTTCCCGGTTTAGTTCCTGTTGGCAAACGCACGCCAGATCCCGGGCGGCCATGAATTCATCCAGGGAAGCCACCAGCGGAAACATCACTTTCGTTTGCGTGTTTCCATATGCCACGCGGAGCATCGCCCGCAATTGCTGTTTGAAGATTTCGGGGTTTCGAAGGGAAAAACGAAGCGCCCTCAGTCCCAAAAACGGATTATTCTCATGCTGCACGGGAAAGTAAGAAAGAGCCTTGTCCCCGCCGATGTCCAGCGTGCGGAAGACAACCGGGCGGCCCTGCATGCGCTCCAGCACGCTCTTGTAGCCCACATATTGCTCTTCTTCCGTCGGGAACGTGTTGCGCACAATGAAGGGAAATTCCGTGCGGTACAATCCAATGCCCTTGGCTTTCACGCTCAAGGCCACGTCCAGCTCGCTCACCAAATTCAAATTCGCCAGCAATTGGATTTCCACATTGTCCTGCGTGCGGGTCTCCACCTTGACCCGGCCAGCCATTTGCTCGGACTCGGCCAGAGAACGAACCAATTCCTTCATCATTTGAATGGCTTCGGGACCGGGCCGGATCACAATCTGCCCGTCCTTGGCATCCAGCAGGATGGGCGTGTTCTCCGGAAGGTTCAGGAGGCGCATATCCGAGGCAATCACCAGCGGCACCTGAAGGGCCTTTGCCAGGATCGCCACGTGCGAATGCTGTCCACCGCCCAGCAAAACCAGTCCCGCGGCGCCTTCGGCGGATAGTTTCAAAATGTCCGACGGCAGCAATTCCTCGGCAATGATGATTTGCCCGGTGTAATCCGGGCTGGAACTCTCCGAAGTCGGCGCAGACAGATTGTGGAGCAAGCGGTGTCCCAAATCCTCCACATCCAGCACCTTTTCGCGCAAGGCAGGATTCTGGCTCTGCGAAAACAAGTCCGCATAGCGCCGAACTTCATCCAGAATGGCCGCCCAGGGGTTTTTTCCAGCACGGATTTTGGAACGGATTTCGCCCGAAAACGCCTCATCCTTGAGCATCAGCACATGCGCGCCAAAGATCATGGAAGCGGCATCGTGGATTTTGTCGACGAGACGGCGCTGCAATTCCATCAGTTGGCGTTCGGTCACGGAAAGCGCACGGTCAAAATCGGCTTCGGTCAATCCCACCGGGCAGGAGGACTCCACCATCGTCCGGAACAGATAGTGCCCGATACGCGTGGAAAAGCCCATTCCCATCCCGCTGGAAGCGCCAAGACCCCGAATACAATGGGTGCCGGGACCGAATTCCGTATCCGTGGCATCCATGGCCGGCGCGGAAAGCGCATCGGCCTCCCCGTGAATCCTCATGAGCAAATGAGCATTTTCAATCACGCCTGCCAACTGCGAGGCAATGACTTTCAGGGCTTGAATGTCGTTGGGGGTAAAATAGTTCCACTGCGGATCCTGCGTGACGATCACCCCCACCGGGTTCATCTTCCGCAAAATGGGAACCGCCAAAAAAGAAACAAAGCGTTCCTCCTGACTTCCCGGGATGTATTTGAAGTGCGGATTATCCGTAGCCTGCGCTTCGCAAATGGGCCGCATTTCCTTCAGGGCGGTTCCCGTGATGCCTTCCCCGATCTTCAAGCGCAGTTGCCCGATGAGGCTTGGATTCAAGCCTTGGTTTGCACGCAACACCAGCTCGTGGGCCTCGGCTTCGTACAGATAGATGGAACAAACCGCCGCACGCATGTGCCAAGCCACCGTGGAGACGGCTTTGGCCAGAAAGGCATCCAAACCCGCCTCGAAATCGAAAAGCCCCACCAGCTCTCCGATATCGCACAGCAATGCCACATTGTCTTTTTGAAAATCGCTCATCTTCCGTTCATTCCAAGCCCCGCACATTCTTCACGAATGCCAAGGCTTGACTTCATTCCCAAAAAAAGTACCTTCTTCCGCGTTTCATGCCATCACATCCTGCCCGATGGTGTAACGGTAGCACAGCAGCCTCTGGAGCTGTTTGTCTAGGTTCAAATCCTAGTCGGGCAACCAACTTGCAAAAAGCCGCCTCTTGATCGGAGACGGCTTTTGACGTTTCGGGGAAAGTCGCCTCCCCGGTCCTCTCCGCAAATCAGGTGACCCGAATCGGCATCAGCACATAGACAAAACTGATGGTCGAACGCATCACACCCGGGCTTGTATCGTCCAACAAATCCAAAAACACCTCGTCCGTCGTCAACACCTTCAGGGGATCCATCACAAATGCCGGATTGAAGGAAATACTGATGTCCGGTCCGCCGTACTTGACCGCCATCGTTTCGCGGCCTTCGCCAATTTCGGCGGCCTGGGCCAGGATTTCCAAACGGTTCTGGGTGAAGGTCAGTTTCACGCCCGAAACGGAATCGCTCACCAGTTGGGATGTGCGGCGCACGGCGGTCAGCAACGCCTCGCGCTCCATCGCCACCCGTTCGCCTGCGGCCTGGGGAATCACCTGCCGGAAATTGGGATAGTTTCCCTCCACCAGCTTGGAGATGATCAAGACGCCGTCGAATTCAAACGCAACCTGCTTGGGCATGGCCAGGATTTTCATGGCACCCGCATCGCCCAGCGTTCGGATCAATTCATCCACCGTTTTGAGGGGTACAATCAAATCCATCCCCGCATCCGCCGGAAATTCCACTTCGTGTTCCACCAGCGCAAGTCGGCGGCTATCGGTCGCCACAACGCTCAACTTGCCCCCCTTGAAACTGAGCAGGACACCGTTGAGGAGTGGCCGGTTGGCATCGGTGGAAGCCGCATACGAGGTCAGCTTCAGCATGTTGCGGAACACCGACTGATCCAGCGAATAGACTTTGGCATCGGTCATTTCCGGCATGCTCGGATAATCGGCCTCGGAAATTCCATGAATGCGGAAATACGCGCTACCCGCATGGATGAATGCAATGTTGGCCTCGTTGACCTCCATTTCGGCTTCGCTCACGCTCAGTTCCCGAAACACGCCAAAAATCCGTTTGGCGGGAAGGGTCGTGGACCCGGGCTCCACCACTTCCGCATCCAGCGTCGCCCGGACGGTCATGGACATGTCCGTTGCCGTCAGCTCCAGTTTTCCGTTCTCCGCCTTGAACAGCACATTCGAAAGCACGGGAAGGGCATTCCGCGGATTAATGACCGATTGAACCTTCTGAAGGCAATCGATGATGGCCTCTTTATTCACTTTAATTTTCATTCCGCCACCTACCTACTTTTCTTTCTCGACGATCCATAACTCAAGTTCCGTCAGTATGTCCTGCGGAGTGGGTGAACTTCAAGAACAGAATCGATTCCGCACATCGCAACCTATTGCGATATGGCAACCTCCCGCTTCACCCGTGCCCGATCCTCATCCACCGTGGCCCGGGCCCGTACGCGCGGACCGGCATTTGAATCCGGCTTCAAGGAACGCGTGGAGACAACCGCTTCGCCCTGCCGCAATTCGCGATCGATTCGCAACGTTTCATCCGTAATCCCGATGGGACGGTCCGCCACGCGGTCCTGAACCCGCTGGTCCTTGAGGTTTTCCCCAACAGAATCAAAAACCACCATTTTCCCCACGGGTTCCTGCGCCCCCGTCCCTGCGGCCGAGATCCCCATGGCCACCGCCAGAAGTCCCGCGCAAAAGAAACGATTTTGACGCCGCCAAATCATGCTCTTTTATACCCTGTCCGGAATGGCCGCGCAAGTCAATTGGACCGGTAGCGAGGTCGTGCAGACACCTTTTCCGGCGCACCCACTTGATCGTTGCGAGCCAAACGAAACCCGATGCGAGACGCGCTCATGCGTTCGATTCCAAAACCGCGCGCCGAACAACGCAGATATTCGATCGCGTTGTTGAAGGAGCCTCCGCGCATGACACGCCGCTCATCCCGGCCCGGAGAGGCATTCAGCCAACTCTCCATCCCCTCTCCACGCAAGGCGCCCGAATAGGCATCCGCCCGGTAAATGTCCTGACACCATTCCCACACATTGCCGCCCATGCCATAAAAACCGGCCCTGGATGGGGGGAATGCCTTGACCGGGTTCGTCCAGGGCCAGGGATCCATCCCGGTTCCCGAATACTGGAAGTTGGCCAGCGCCACCACCGTCTCGATATCGGATTCCTCTCCCCACGGAAAAGTGAGATCCAGTCCGCCGGAGCGAGCGGCATATTCGCGTTCGACCTCGAGCGGCAGTCGGTATCCGTTGCGGTCGGGATGAAACACAATCTCGCGTCCATCCCGGCTGATCTCATAGCATGGAGCCAGCTTGGCCATCGTGCTGCGCCAATTGCAATAGCGAACGGCATCCCTCCATGAAACGCAAACCACCGGATCATCCGGTCGCTGCGGAAACCCGGGCGCACGCCAAGAAGGGCCCGAAGGAACCTTTTCGGCATCGGTCACCAGGCGGGTGGCATTGGCAAACACCGCAAACTGGGAAACCGTGACCGGAGTCGACGCCAGCCAGAAAGGCTCCAAGAAGAGCTCCACCGGCGGAACTTCATCATCGGCCCCCTCTCCCCGTGTACGTCCCATGAGGAACGATCCGCCCGGCAACAAAATTTCATCGCTCCACACGGCGGAAGGACCTGTCGCAACAAGGGCCGGCGGCATTTGCGACACAGGTCCCGACCGAACCGCCTCCACCCAAGCCGAGGGGACTTTCAAGAGTTCTCCGTCCGGTCCGTGCCGTAGAAGGAAGGCGGCAACAGGCCATTTCCCGTTTGTCTGCACGGGCAGGCGGATATCCGTTGTGGAAGCAGAATTCCGCACCCTCAGCAGGTTGCCCGGTCCATCCGAAACCTCCACGGAATCGTCTTTCCATTCCCCCACCAGCAAATCACCGGTGGTCAGGCGCCATACCAGGCTGTTGGTTGGCATTTCTACGGGATTGTTGTCCCACCGCATGGACATGCAATCCGAAATCAAGGCTTTGACCTCCCCCGCCTCTTTCAAAACCGGAATTTCTTGAGGCCGGATCGAGCCTGTCAGCCATTCGCCCACCGTGGTCTGGATGGAGTGGGTTCCATCCCGGTTGTTTTGAATCCGGGAGATGCGGCAGGAGGGCAACAACCACGATCCGCCGCGGCCTTCGAGCGTAAAAACCAAAACCGGGATCTTCCAGCTTTCCTCTTCGCCTTCTTTGCCGCGCACCAGCACATCCTGTTCAAACCGAATGGAATCGGGCGCCATTCGTTCCGGCCTCGAAAACCGTGCCACGGTTTTCCACGGCATGGAAATTTGCCGTCCTCCCAGATCGCGACCCAGAAGAGAGGATTCCGCAACAAGTCCCTTCATGGCATGACCACCAGGAGAAAGCTCAATCGTGCCCGGCGCTCCGGTCTCCACCCCCTGCAGCATGCCCAACGGAAGGTTTATTTTTCCGGAAGCGGTCTGGATCGCCACCGTCGCACCGTCCGGGATCAAATTCAGGGTGGACCCATTTTGAAGTTCAACCTTCCATGGAGCGGCAACCGGCTCCGGCGGCTGGGATGACGACAAAAACGTGACGGAATTCACCGTATTCCAGACGGTTTTCAACTCGCCCCCCTCCACAAGCCCCAATAGGATCTGCGGCTTGGCCGCCACAACCCAGCGATCCCCGTAGATCGTCGTGACCACACATTGATCCATCATGGGAAATTCCACACGCACCAACTCGTTCGGCTGAAAAACCAAGTTGCCGCCTGCAGTCGGAATCCGCACCGGCTTGGGTGAAAACGGAACCTGCTGGAGTACGCCTCCTTCCGGCACGACCTCCCACATCGGCGGAACAGCTTCGCTCCCCTGTCCAAATGCGCTGTTGACGGCCAAGCACAATCCCGCCAACCCAGTTTTCAGTATCCTATTCATCATCGTCTCCTGTGCTCGTCCTCATTATCCTCAACACAAACGGGGTCAAATCTATCCTGTTCAGGGGAACGAAATCAAGCATCCGGCCACTCATTTCAAGGGATGAGTGGCAATTTCTTCATATTCAGCTCGATATAGAACAATCCTTCGTCCGAGATCAGCAATTTGTCATCCGACAACAACAGGATTTCCACCCGCTTTCCTTCCTCCGCCTTTGGCGGAAAAAGAACCGTCCATGTCCACTGGGATCCTGGAATAGGGTTTCCCCGGTTGAAGTGAGCGGAAGTTTCCTGATCCACAATCGCGTTTTTTTTCACCAAAACTCGACCTTCCTGATCCCGAATTCGAACCTCCATTGCAAGGTCCGGCGGCAGGCCACCCCTGAAGCGCCAAACCAAGTGCATCCGAAGTCCATTCGTCCCTTCCGTCTCCCTAGAGAAGTAGACCTGTTTGAGACGCAATCGATCCCCCCTGAATCCAATGTTCAACTGCGGCTCCATATCCTGCAATCGGTCGCGGGAAGCGGCCCCAAGACGCTCCATGGCCTCTTTCACGTCGGAATCGGAGGAACACGCCATGGCCGCCGCTTGGATCGCCTCCACCGCCGCCGTGGCCTGCCCTTCTCGTTCCAACAGACTGGCCCTCCACAACCCAATGCGATGAAGAAACCGGGGAGGAACCGTGCCGCTGTTCAGCAAAAGCTCCACCCGAGACAACGCCTCCGCCGTTTTTCCATTCGCTTCCATATTCTTGGCATCCAGAACCCCTTCCAGAAATTTCGCATCGGCCATTGTGGATCGACAGGCGTTCAGACGCTTCAGGTTTTCGGAAGAGATTCCATCCAGCAATATTCCCTCGGCCAATGTCTCTTGCATCCATTTTGCGGACATTCCAGACTCCAATTCGAGCAAGTTCCATTCCAGGAGCCACTCCGGAAACAACCCCTGCTTCATCTCCCACTCCCGCAGGCGCAACCGACGCAACACGGGGGAAGAGGTCTCGGATAAACCCATTCGGTCCCATTCGATTTGGAATCGGTCGTGCCGCAATTTTGCACGCGTTTCCGAAAGACGTTGCAGCCCCTCCCAATCCCCCGCCTTCAAGCACCGCTTGATCCGTTCTGCCGCAATTTGAAGACGATATTGAGCCTGCAGAATATTCCAGTTTTTCCAAAGGGCCGGTGTCCAAAGCGTGGAATCATCGGGAGGCTGCTGCCGATCCAGGCTATTTTCCAGTGCAAGCAGACAGTCTTCCGCCTCCGATTCACGGTTCTGCTTTTGAAGGCTCGTATAGAGGCTCCAAAGGAAGGAAAACGGCAGTTTTGGAATTTCCAGCATGCGGGATACCGGAATCCGGGCCATTCTCCACGCACGCAATACCGTCAACCCCAACGAAGAATCCATCTCCAACGCCCGCCCGCCCCATTCGAGCAAATCTTCTTCCGTTTCCGGGTCGCCCGCATCCATGGCCAGTGCCAAGCACGCATCCGCCAAAATTCCCGCATCCAGTGGATACAGGGCCGTGACCAGCTCCAAATCCCTTCGGGCGCGGAGGGCCGCTTCTTCATCGCCCATCTTCCTGGAATGTCCGCGAAGCCACACCTTGCTTCTCATCAACCGCGCCAAGGCATCCCATGGAGCCAAGCGAACGGCTTCATTGGCCTCTTTCAGCGCGGATTCCAGCCCTTTCATTTCCTCCACTCTCAAAGCCAGCCCTGCAAGCCGCAAGGCCGATTCCTGAGAGGGCAGAAGGGCCTCCATGTTCCATACATCGGTTCCCTCTTCACCCGAAGACTGCAAAATGGACTTCGCCGCCTGCTGAATTTGTTGATCCTGCCGGACCAGTTGGGCTTCGGCGGCCGTGCAATGGATTTTTGAAAATCCAGGCGCCAGTTTTGTGGCCTTCTCCAACACCGGAAGGACGTCTTCCGGGTTCACGTCGGGCCTCTCAAACCAAAGATGTTCATCCACCGCCAATCCAAGCGCCGCCGCCGCTCCATCGTGAAGTCGCCATGCCAAAGCCGCCCTCAAGGATGCATGCACGGCCAGCGCACAAATCGGCAAGAGAATGGCAGCCCGGACCAGCCACCTCTTCCGATACTTCCCCTTCCAAATTTCGGCGAATTCCCCGTCGTTTGGATTCTCTCCCATCAGCAGTCCGCACAAGATCGCGAAGACCACCTGAATCCCGGGTCTTCCACTCAGATTGAAATCCACCTGAGCATGAAACAGGGCCGCCAAAACCGCCGCCCATGCGCCGCGCATCCACCAAGCAGACTCGACGTGGTTTTCCGAAGCTTTCCGGCATCCCCCTGCGCCACGCCTCAAAACCAATCCCAGCACACACGCCAGCGCACCAAATCCCACAACGCCCAAGTCACCCCAAAACTGCAAAAAGTCGTTATGGGCATAATCCAGGCGAAAGCGGCCATAGGCCCCGGTCTGGTACATGGGCAACATCAAAACCGTTCCTCCAGGTCCGGTTCCATAGGGGAAATTTCTACACAGGGCAAAAGCCGATCGCCAAATCTCCACCCGAGAGGCTTTCGCCTGGTGAAATTCACCGGATTGCCCAAAGGTTCTCTCCATCAAATTGGCCCGACGCCCCTGAATGCCAAACAGCACCGTCACCACCAAGAGCGCCAACCCGATCCACCATAGCCGGGAACGCAACTCTGGCCTCTCCCGTCCAAGCCAGACCAACAACATGACCATGGCGACAAGGGTTGCAAAAGCCGCCCCCCTGGAGCCCGTGAAATATAAAGCCGTGCCTTGAATGCCAAAGGCCGCCACCAGCAACACATTCCTCCATACCACCCAATCGTAGCCCAACCGATGCAGAATCGATGAGCCCCGCCGTTCTCTCCAATGAATATGGGAAAACAATAGGCCCACCGTCACCGGAATCGTCATGGCCAACAAGCCTCCCAAGGCGTCCGGACTGCCAAAGGTGCCGCAAATGCGCCCTGTGGGTGACCTCAAAAAGAAAATTCCCAGAATGGACTGAAGGACACCCATCCACATCAGTCCAAACAAAACTACCGCCCGCGAAAACGACCCCTTGGGCTGCCGCGAACAACCCCACGACAAAACACCAAGCCCACTCCAGAGCAAGAGCGTGTGTATCGAAACAAATCGATCCACCGCAATCGTCCATCCCGACGCCCCTGCAGAAAGCCGCTTCCAGAGCTCCGCATCCCCGCGCCAAAAAAAGCCCGCCCAGCTTTCTGGCAGGGGAACCAGTTGCCATCCACACCAGCCCAGAAAAAGCACCATCGCCCCGATGAACAGTCGATCCGCCGGTTTTGCTTCCTCATGGCTTCCGGCCCACCCTCCCAAAATTCCCGCTACACCCAGCATCCATGCCAGAGCCGCAACCCCCTGCATGGCCATGAAACCAACGCTCCCCGAGGGAAGGGTCACCGCAAAGACAAACACCACCACCAAAATGGAAAAGATCGGCCCGAACACCGTTCCGCCCCGTCCGCGTCTTGAATGCCTTGCACGACCCATGATGATCAAATGGACAAGCCCTGAAGAATCTTCATGGGATTCCCCCGGGTCAAATCATCCGCCGCTTTTTCCCCCATCTGCTCGGTCAGCCATCGGCGTGCAAGGGACAGCAAGGGAGGTCGGCGAACCGCATCGTGCGCATCCGAAGCCACCACATGAACCCAGCCCCGTTGCAACCATTCAAGGGCGCGCGCGCGTTCCCCCGTCCTGCCACCCGTCAGGCACTGGGCCGTGATCTGCACCAAGGCCCCCTGAATCTGCAACCCTTCCATAGCCCCGGGCTCGCCCATAAAATCAAGTCTCTCCGGATGCGCCAATATCGGGGTGGCACCCTCGATCCTCAGTCGAAATACCATGTCGCGCAAAATGGACAACCCGTTCCTCATGGGACTCATTTCCAGCAACACATACCGGTGCCCTGCATCAAAGGCCGGCCATTTCCCGGATCGGTACAATTCCACCACATGCTCCATCATGGGCATTTCCGCGGCAAATCGAAGCTCCAGTTCCAGGTGTTCCTCTGCCAACCGCCGCTTCAGGCGGTCTGCGGCATCGGCAATCACGCCAGGATCTGGAACGCCGACGCCCCCATATAGATGTGGCGTGGCAACCATCGTGGTGATGCCGTCCGCCAGCGCCATGCGGCACATCGCCAGCGCCACAGAGTCCTCCGCCGCCCCATCGTCCAGACCCGGCAAGACATGGGTGTGCAGATCAATCATGTGCTCCGCTTCCGCCCCAAACCCATTTTCTCTGAAACCCGTCCAATCCAATCGCGCTTCCCGGTCTTGCGGCTCTTGCCTTCCTCGGCATAGTAATAGGACCCATATCGGCTGTAGTAAGACGAATAGTAGTAGGAAGTTCCCGAAGGCATGTCCACGTTGTTGAGAATGACACCCAGCATCTTGACTTTCGAGGTGGCAATCTGCTTGCCCACTTGCTGAGCCGCGTATTTGTTGGTGACAAAGGTCCTGGCCACCAGCAAAAGCCCATCGACCCGCTTGCCAATCACCAGAGCATCCACCAGATTCAACACAGGAGGTGCGTCAAAAATCAAGAGATCATAGCGTTTCAACAGATCCTCAATCAGTTGGATGAATCGAGCGGAATCCAGCATTTCAACCGGATTGGGAGGAATGGGCCCCGTAGGCAGGAAAAACAGGTTCTCGATTCCGGTGGGAACGATGGCCTGTTCCGGAGACAACGCCTCGGCATCCGAAACAAGCAAGTTGGTAATGCCAATCTCGTGAACCTCCTTGAATACCTTGTGCAAACGCGGCTTGCGCATATCCGTATCCAGCAAAAGGGTACGCTTGCCTGTTTGGGCATAGGCAATCGCAATGTTGATGGCCGTCAGGGTCTTTCCCTCCGAAGGCATTGTGCTGGTGACCACCAGCGACCGCAAGGGTTTGTCTGTCGAGCTAAATGCCAGCGCTGTCCGGGCGGTTCGAAAAGCTTCCGCAAAATGACTGCGCGGCTTTTTCAGCGCAAACAAATCATCGAACAATTCACCCTCCGATTCCTTTTCGGCCGAAGGCACTCCGCTGATGACCGGGCTGTTGAGCAAATTCCGGACATCCACCTCTCCTTTGATTGTCGTATCCATGTAGTCCAGAAAGAAACAAAACCCAACCGCCAGAAGAGCGCCAAAGAAAATCCCCATCAGCATCATCCGGGTATGGGAGGGCCAGGATCGAATCTGGGGAACATCCGCCCGCGAAACCACAAATACATTGTTGCCCTGCCCACTCAATTGGCTGACACTCAGCTCGTCAATGCGGTGAATGATGCTGGAATAGGCTTCCTGAATCGAATCCCGGCTTTGCCGGAGAATGTTATATTGCGAGGCCAGCTCATTGAACCGCAACACATTCTCTTCCTGCTTGGCCAATTCTTCTCGCAGCATTTTTTCCTCATTGAGGGTTTGCTCATACCGTCCTCTCAAGGAATCCATGATGTTGGCCGATTCCAAGTCCAGTTTCGCCTTCAAGGCATTGATTTGCGCGATCACGCTTTGCAATTGGGGATGGTTTTCACCCAGACGGGCCTGCATTTCCGAATATTGCTGTTCCTGCCGCGCCAACTCCATTTTCAAGGAGCCAATCACCGTTGACTCCAACACTCCCGGAATGCTTTCGATGGGATCCCCCGCCTTCCTCGATGCTTCCGCCGTGCGATAACGCGCCTCGGCTTGGATCCGCAGCGGCTGGGCCGTCATGAGATTGTTGTTCAACCCTTTTAACCGCTCCACCACGATATTTTGGGCGTCCTCGAACGAAACCATCCGGTTTGTCACCATGAGCGAATGTAGTTCTTTTGTTGCGGCATCCAGACGCAAGCGAAGCTCTTCCGCCTTTTTCTTCAACTCCATGATTCCGTCATCCGAAACCCCCATGCGCCGCTGGCGATTTTGGGCCAAATAGGCATCCACGACGGCATTGACGATTTGGGCCGCCTCTTTGGGATCCGACCGCTCCGTACTCACGTCCAACACATACCCGCTTCGCGCAGGAGCCACTTGGATGGAATCCGCCAAAGCCTTCACCGGATCCTTGCTGTCCCGGAACTGGGGATTCTGCATCAGGAATCCCTGTTGCAGCACGGCCTCCATGACCGGAGTCGATTTGATGAGCTGCACCTGGGTCTGGATGATATCCCGCTGCATCATGCTCGATCGCATCGGGTCATACACATCCTTCATGGCCGTCAGATTCACACCGCCGCTTTCAATCAACAGCCGGGAAGTGGCTGTGAAAAGGGGTGTCCGAGTCCATGCGTACAGGGCCGTCAGTAGCAACACCAGCAGGAAAATACCGGCCGCAATCGGTAGACGTTGCTGCACCACCGCCACATAATCCCACAAATGAAGTCCCCGGTTTTCCTCGCTCGTCCAATCGTCCATAGTGATTCCATTCCCTCTGAAAAGAGGCGTTTGATTCTTGTTACTTGTTCAGCGAGTAGGAGAAAGTAAAAATGCCGCGAACAAAATTCAAGATCTCAGCTCCGACCATCTTGGGCCCCGACGCCCGCACATGCAACACATCACCGTCGCGCAAATAAATGTTCGGCGCCTCTCCCCGCTCGATCCGGGCCAAGTCCAGCATATGCAGGTTTTCCTCGCCGGTCGGTGATCGGCGCAGCAACGAAACTTCACGCCGATTGGCCATATCCCCAAGGCCACCCGCCAGTGCGATGGCTTCCAAAACACGAAGTTTCTTGCGGAAGGTAAACGCTCCCGCCTGCTTCACTTCGCCATAGACATAGATCAGGGGTGCCTTGGGCACATAGACCACATCTCCCGCACTCAACACCGGATTCAGATTTCCGGCACCCGTTTCCAGCAGTTCACCCAGGTCGATTTGAATCCTCGTGGAGGTCTTTCCCTCCCCTTCGCGAATCACATAGGCGATTGCCCCGGCGCTTTCCTGGGGCCCGCCCGCCAATGTCAGCATGTTCAATAATGTCGATACATTCTGGTGAATGGCATAGGAACCGGGCTGGTTCACGGCCCCGATCACGGAAATCTGCCGACTGCGGAACTCGCTCACCCGTACGCCCACCCTGGGCGATTGCAACACATTCCGGCTCACCAGTTCTTTTTCGATGGAACTCTGGATATCCTGAATCGACTTGCCCGCCACCAGCAAAGGTCCCACCGTCGGCAGGGAAATAATACCCGTTTCCGATACGCGCAGGGGCAGGGTCTTCGTTTGGTCGTTGGCCTCCCACTCGAAAATACTCACTTCCAGCACATCGTCCGGCCCAACCCGGTATTCTTCTTTCTGGAGCGACAAGAGTTCTTTCGTCTCCATGACCTGCTTCAGGCTGGTTTCATCACTGAAAACCGCCGGCTCCCCCCCTCCTTCTCCGAGAAGATTCGACGTGACATCCATCGATGTTGAATGCGTTGCACACCCTGCCCCCAACAACACGCCCGCCAGCACCACCAAAGAACCCCACTTCTTATGCATCAACACTGCGTTCATGGATGTACTTTCCTTCATTTTCAAATTTCGATCGGTTCAGGCTCCAACCCAACCTGTATCAAAGAAAAGGCGCCTGGGAAAACCAATTTCCCAAGCGCCCCATCGCATTGCGCCTATAATCGACCCCGGCCCAGCATCTACCGGGTACTCGGGCGGGTGCGAGGAGTCGGCGTGGGGGTTGGAGTGGGAGTCGGGGTCGGCTCAGGAGAGGAATCATCATCGTCCTTGTTATGGTCGTAGACAGCATATCCACCACCTGCCGCCACCATCACGGCCGCACCACCCACCACAATCGTTGTAAACGTCCCGGCTCCGACAGCTGCCGCTGTTCCGGCCGCCACAGCGGCACCGGTTCCGGCGGCCACGCCAACAGCCGCTGCACCGGCCCCACCTGCCAGGATCAATCCCGCTTTATCGTTATCCAAAATCACCCGGCACTCGGCAATCGCAGCCCCATCCGCCACGGTCATTTCGGAAACATTGCGTCCTTCCACCTTCAGGAAATACTTTCCTTCCTTTAGCGGAATAACAGCCTGCCCATCCTTGTTGGCCACGGCCTCCGCCAGAATCTTGGACTTGGCAGAACGGCTCAACTTGATCTTGGCCCCATCCACGGGCGTCTCCCCGTCCGATTTCAAAATCGTGAATGAAATGTCACCCGACTTGAAGACAACCGGTTGTTCTGCTTTTTCAGCCGCCCACGCCACCGTGGACACCAACAGACACGCGGCCAATACCACTCCAACCCAATTCATTTTCTTCATGATTCAAACCCTTTCTGAAAAACACATTCAACGATTTTATTTTTCCACATTGTGCAGTGTAGTCAATTGTAAATTCCATTTTTTTATGACTATTTGCTCTCTCTAGTAAAGCGCTTCCGTTGCGCGATCCCCCAATCGGGCCTCTGGCAACAGGTGCTGGATGAGTTGGCGAATGCCCGCCGCGTCGCCGGCTTGACACAATTCGGCAAAGCGCGCCAGCCCTGATTCGACAGAATAAACAGCATCGCCCGGAATCTTCCCAATGTAGATCATGGGATGGCGGGTACGCTCCACATTCTCCGAGTCGTTGTGAAGCTCCTCAAACATCTTTTCACCTGGACGAAGTCCTGTAAATTCAATGTGGATGTCCACGTCCGGTTCCAATCCCGACAAGCGAATCATGTCCCGGGCCAAATCCACGATCTTCACAGGTTGTCCCATGTCCAAAACAAAAATCTCCCCCCCCCGGCCCATGGATGCCGCCTGCAACACCAACTGAGAAGCCTCTGGAATCGTCATGAAGTAGCGTTGCATGTCGGGATGGGTCACCGTAATGGGTCCGCCCTTGCGAATTTGCTCCCGAAACAGGGGAATCACGGACCCCGTGGACCCCAGAACATTGCCAAACCGCACGGCTACAAACCGAGTTCCAACATGGCGGGCACATAGGTTTTGCATGGCAATCTCGGCCAACCGCTTGGACGCCCCCATGACCGATGTTGGATTCACGGCCTTGTCCGTTGAAATCAGCACAAATACCTCGACACCGCTTTGACCGGCCAGGTCGGCAAGTTTACGCGTTCCCAGCGTGTTGTTCCGAATGGCTTCCACCTCGTTGGCCTCCATCAACGGAACATGCTTGTAGGCCGCCGCATGGACCACCACTTGTGGACGGTACTTCGCAAACACTTCGCCCATGCGGGCACTGTCGGCAATGTCGGCAACCACGGGAACAAACCGAACCGATTTGCTTTTGGATCTCATTTCGCGATGAATTTCGTACAACGCGAATTCACAGCGCTCCACCAGCAAGATCTCGGCCGGACCGAATCCATTCAGCTGCCGAACCATTTCAGAGCCAATCGAGCCGCCCGCACCGGTCACCATAATCCGCTTGCCGGCCACGAATTGGTTGATCGCATGAACATCCAAATGCACCACCTCCCGGCCAAGCAGGTCTTCAATCTGCACGGGGCGAAGCGTTGCCACGGATACGGCTCCACTCAATATTTCATGAAGAGCCGGAATGATCCGCGTCGGTAAATGGCACCCTTCGCACAAATGGACGATTCGATATATCTGCTCCCGCGGAGCATTGGCAATCGTGATGATCGCCTCATCCACCTGCTTCGTTTCTTCCAGCACGCGAATGTGCTCCATGGTCCCCAATACCGGTATCCCGGATATGACGGCGCCACGCTTGGACGGATCATCATCCAGAAAACCAATCACGCGGATCATGGCATTTGAACGCCCCATCAACTCACGGGCGGCCATGACTCCCGCACGACCCGCCCCCATTAACACAACCCGGTTGGGATGATCGCGACGGGCTCTCGATCCATCCGAAAGATCGTTCATCTGCTTCTGCCCATGCTCGATGATGATTCGTCGAAGAATTCGAACCCCCATCAGTCCCAAAAACGAGAACACCGCATTCATCAATAGGACGGAATAGGGTATGATGAGGGCTTCGTGTCCCGGCCTCATTCCCGCTCGAATCATCAGAAAGGGGATCATCGTGAACAGGCAGGCCATCAAAAACGGCGGAATGTCCACCAAGCTGATAAACCGCCAAATCCGGCGATAGGCCCTTAGCAGCACGAGCAAGCCCCATTGCAACCCCACCACAAACGGAAGCTGATACAACATGAATTTTGCCGCGGGACGAGGGATGGCAAATTCAAAGCGCAACAGGTAGGCCAAAACGTACACACATGCCATGATGATCAAATCAATGGCAAACTGCGCCAGGCGTCCCGGAGAAACTTTTGGAACTGGAATCAATCTATTCATCCTTGGCGACTGTATCAGCCGCCATTTCGTCCCGCAACACGGCAGGATTCCCTTGTCCCATTTTCTTTCCCGTCCACCCCCAGACTACCATGATCCCCAGCAGATTGGCTCCAGCATCTCCCATGCTAAAGGTTCGGGCCCCTCCGCTACATCCGTACTGACAGCATTCCATCAGCAATCCATACCCCGCACCCGCCAAGGGAAGACCCCACCACCGTGCTGCCCATCTTTTGTTTTCATCTGCCGCCCATCTGAACAACGCCCCCAAAACTCCGTACATCCCCGCATGCACGAGCTTATCCAGTCCAGGAACCTGTGTAGTTGCCGATGGAAACAGCCATGCCGGCAGGAGCGATAGAACCGCCAGCAAAACCAAATAGACCGCGCAAATCCACCACCGGGAGGTCCTCGATACGCGATTCCAAGCCATCACCATGTTCACCCGCTACTTGTGAATTTTTCGAATGACTTCCGTCACCCGGTCCAACTCTTCATCTCCCATGGATGAGCCTGACGGCAGACAAAGACCCATGCCAAACAGTTCTTCGCTCACTCCTCCCCCATATACCCGGCAACCCGTAAAAACCGGTTGCAAATGCATGGGCTTCCACAACGGTCTCGCCTCAATGTTTTCGGCCTCTAGCGCCTCTCTCACCGCATGGGTATCCGCACCGAATTCTCTGGGATCAACCAACACCACCGTCAACCAGCGGTTGGATCTTCCCGTGCAAGGTTCAGGCATGAACGAAAGACCTTTCACGTCCGCCAACCGGTTTTGATATCCATCCCATATGGCCCTGCGCTGGCCAACTCTCTCTTCCAGAACCACCAACTGTCCACGCCCAACAGCCGCCAACACATTGCTCATTCGATAGTTGTAGCCAATCTCGACATGTTCGTACCAGGGTGCGGGGTCGCGCGCCTGCTGCGACAGCTTTCTGGCATGTTCAATCAACTTCCTGTCATGAGAGGCCAACATCCCTCCGCCCGATGTGGTGATGATTTTATTTCCGTTGAACGAATAGATCGAGGCCCAGGCCCCATATCCCGCATGTACCTCCAATTGTGCCGGCCTGATCTCCGAATAGCGACTTCCCATCGCTTCCGCGGAATCACAAATCACGGGAATATCATATCGGTCGCAGATCGACCGAATGCGGGGCAAATCGCACGGCTGCCCATATAGATCCGTCGGGATGACCGCCTTGGGCTTCTTTCCATCCAGCAAACAGTCCTCGATCGCGCATTCAAGCTGTTCCGGATCCATATTCCAGGTATCCCGGGAAGAGTCGACAAATCGCAATTCGCATCCCTCGAATTTGGCAGGAGTCACACTGCCGATAAACGTCAAGGTGGAGGCCAGCACGACATCGCCGGCCCCGACACCCAAATGACGAAGCGCCAAATGCGTTGCCGCCGTCCCGCTGGACAGGGCCAAACAATGCGGAATGCCCGTGTATTCCGAAAATTCCCTCTCAAACGCGTCCACCATGGGACCCAAGGGCGCGATGTAGTTGGACGCAAATGCTTCGGCAACCAATCGCTGTTCATGCCCACCCATGTGTGGTGGCGACAAAAAGAGGCGCTTGCGGGTGTTCATTCCAGCACGTTCTCGTTCGAGTCCATCCGGCGAACCACTTTTGCAGGAACGCCAAACGCCACGCAATTGGCCGGGATATCCCGGATGACAAAACTATGCGCTCCCACAATGCTGTTCTCCCCCACGGTCACCCCGGGCATCACCGAGGAGTGCGTTCCGATCCGGCAGTTTCGCTTCAACACCACCGGCGCCTCCCGTTCATCTATGGTTGAAACCGAATAGATCGAGCAATGGGATCCGATCTGAACCTCGTCTTCAATCGTCACCCCCGCTTTGGCATTGATATACGAAAACGCCCCGATGTCCGTGCGATGCCCCAGCCGAAGTCCTGACTTGTTTTGCACAACCCAGTTGTACTTGGTCGGCCGCCCATCCTCGATTTCAGGCTGTGTCCAATTTGCAAACCGGTCTTCCCTCATCTCATTTTCTCCTTCAGGCAGAACCCTTGAACCTGGACATGGTAGCATGCCCTTTTTCGGTAATACCCTCTCTTCGGAACACTTGTCTCGCCGTCAGCCAGAGAATGCGAACATCCACCAGCCAACTCAGATGATCCACGTACCAGACATCCAACCTGAATTTTTCCTCCCAGGAAATGGCGTTTCGTCCATTCACCTGGGCCCATCCCGTAATCCCCGGACGCACATCATGGCGACGAGCCTGTTCCGGAGAATACAAAGCCAGGTACTCCGTTAGCAGGGGCCTGGGCCCCACCCAGCTCATCTCGCCCTTCCAAACGTTCCAAAGCTCTGGTAATTCGTCCAGGCTCAACGTGCGAAGAAACGTCCCAAATGACGTTAGTCGTTCCTCGTCTGGACAGCACTCGCCCCGTTCATTTTTCTTGTCCGTCATCGTCCTAAATTTGACCAATTCAAACGGGCGCCCCCTGAAACCGGGACGGACCTGACGAAACAACACCGGCGTCCCCAATTTCCAGCGAACCAGAAGATACAGGATGCCCAGGAATGGCCACAGTAAAAGAATGGCGACCAGCACCAGCATGAGATCCAGAATGCGCTTTCCGCAATGGCGATAAAAACTCACGTCACGTCTTCCTCCAGCACTCCGTCGCCTGGTTGCATTTCATTGAGCTTGCGAAAACAGTTTTTCATATTCCTGCACCATTTGCGAAACAAGGCGCTCGGTGGAAAACCGGCTCAACACCCGCTCGCGGGCCGCCTTTCCCATTTGCCTGCGCAACGGTTCCTCGGCCGCGTAGCGCTTCAACCCTTCGGAGATTTCCCGGATATTCCCGGGTTCATGCATCAACCCGGTCACATTTTCCACCACCGCGTCCGTCAAGCCATAGATCCGCGAGGCCAGCGCCGGGACTCCACAGGCCGCCGCCTCGATGACAGAAGAACCGAATCCTTCCCGATAGCTGGGAATGCAAAACACATCAAATGCCGGAACCACTTTTTCAGGCTCCGACGTGAACCCCGCAAATCGGATGTATTTTCCAATGTCGCCGTGCTGCGTCCGGACAAGCTCTTCGATCCCATCCTCATCCGGCCCCACGCACAAAATGACCGCTCGGTGCTGGAGACCGGAGATGGAAAAGGCTTTCACCAAATCCAAAATGCCTTTGTCCCGGTTCAATCTACCCAGGAATCCGAACACCATCGCATCGGCCGGAATCTGATGCAACATGCGGACTGAATTCCGAGAAGCCAGGTCCGGCTTAAACCGGTTGGGGTCCACTCCATTCACCGATCCGTCGCCCAGCACACGTCCAGACCGAATGACCCCCTCGGAGAGCAGAAAATCACGTTGCGAAGGACTATCCGCATAAATGGCCGTGGAACACCATGCCATCCATTTATCCAGCATCTTGAGAAACGCTCGCCTCATCCCTTTTTTCGTCACCCAGACCTGACCGGTGAAGAGATGAATCCGCACCGGAACTCTCGCCACCCATCCGGCAACCATCCCCAACAGCCCCGTTTTGGGCATAACCGTATGTATGCTGAAGTACCTTCCCCTCCCTAGCTCGCCGAGCAACCCAAGGAAACACGCCATATCCTGAAGCGGAGAAATTTTTCTCGCGAACGGGATATGAACCAGCCGAACGGATTCATCAAATAGATTTCGGCATGGGTCTGCGGAAAAATTACAATACACCGTTACCTCATACCGTTTGGAAAGCGCCCGGATGTGGTCCCCCATGAACGCCCGCAATGCCGACGGAGCCGTCATGGCAAATGCGATTTTTTTTCTCGAATCCATTTTCAATTTCCGCCCAGTACAGCCGCTCAAATCGGCTTTGTCTTCTTGAGGTTGACGGAATTCCACACTTCTTTCCAGGTGGCAATTTCCTCCGAATTGGCCGGCAAAGCCCTATGTCGCAACAGTCGATATTGCATTCCGGTCAGCACGGCCATCACATCAACAGCTCCCTTCAAAATCTGCTCCACAACGCCACGATAACCAATCCAATATTCCCCATGGCGGACATACTCGGCCAAAACCATTCGGGCAAAAAAACGGCGGCTCCTAAGAATTTTTCCAACACTCAAATTCAGTTGTTCATGATAGCCAAGCACAATACAAGGAAGATTGGCATACCGGCTTGTCCGAAAGGCTCTCAACAATAAATCTTGGTCTTCACACCGATCCGCTATCTCTCGATAGCCAAAACGCCGAAACCAATCGGTTTTCCCGAAAAAGGTCGGATGAGCCATTGAAAACCCACCATATGGCCGACAACAAATCTTGGAATGGCATTCCGGCGCCATCCTTATTCCAAGAGCACATCCATCTTTTCCAAAGACCATGACACCGCCGCCCAACACGTCTACCTCCCGGTGTAGCCGTAAATAAGCCAGTTGCAGCTCAAGTCTTCGTGGATAACTCACATCATCCCCATCCATTCGTGCAAAATATGTTCCGGATGCCAGCGAAAGGGCTTCATTCAACCTCGCGGGCAATCCCTTGCTCTCTCCATCAGAGTAAATTGCGATTCGTGAGTCCCGAAATTGTGCCAATTCGGATAATGTCTCATCCGTCGAACCATTATTGATGATGATCAACTCCCAATCGGAAAATGTCTGATTTAGAATGGATTGGACCGCCATGGCAACCGTTCGCCCACAATTGCGCACAGACATGGCAATGGAAACTAATGGTTCATTCATGATTCCAATCTCACCCATTCCGGCGGACAAATATCCACATCCTTCTCCAGCACCCCCCGCATCCAGATCTTGGGTGCCACCACCACCTTCCCCGCATTCCGTCCCAGCCAGGCCCCCCACCAGCTGAACGTGCTGTTTGAAATGACATGGTGCTTGCATGACGCCATCATCATCATTTCCTCCACGTCCGAGCACGAACACAGATCCGAAACATGATGGCAGGGAATCGGCAAATTCAACCTTTCTTTCGCCCAGCGGGGATGGTCCGAAAATACAAAGCCAACCGTTCCGGAAGAGTATCCAATCCGCTCGACGGCCCTTGCATAGTACTCCATGGAGCAAGCCTCGTGGTATTTGCTTGTTTGTTGGATGATTTTCCCGTTTGTTCCCACATCCTGGTAGCTTCGGAGGTGGATGGAGATGGAGTTACAGTGCTCCATTTCCTTCATTGCCCGGAGAACATCTTCCCGACAAGAATCCCTCAAGACAAACTCGTGTCGCAACAAATCCGAGATGGGAGAAAACCATCCCTCGTGTTGCCAATACCCAACATAGTAGGCCGAATCTCTACGACTCAAACAAACGTCCTTGTCATACTGAAAGGGCCTTTTCTCGTACACCACTCGGCGCACGGCCTTCGGCATGCACTCCCATCCGGCCTTCGCAACCCGATGCCACGGGCTGGTCCAAGTCATGCCCAGGGGAATGTCCCGCTCCCCCGCCTGAACAACCGTTGCCCTGAATGCTCCCAACGCAAAGCGCCTCCCATACGGATCATGGCGGAATCCATTCGCGGCATCAAATTGCACAGGCATCCCGAACTCGACAGCCATCCTCCTCCCAAATGCATATTGGAACATTTGGTTTCCAAGTCCTCCCATGAGCCGAACCACATTCATGTTGGATTGTTCACCCCGTGGACACGCGAATGGCTTCGTTTGGCCAACACATGGTAACCAACCGTGAACCCCCCCGGCACTGGATCCAGCCGATCCAGAAGTTTGGACAGAATCACCACGCTGAGGCACCAAGGCAACCCGAGACACCAATACGGAAGCCAACACAATTGCCGCCACCCCCTCCATGGAGCCAGAGCCAACAGGAATCGCATACATTCCTGCCCATAGAAACTGAAAAATCCACCGTTGGGCTCGATCTGAATTTCCTCGAACCCCGCATCACTCAGAAATCGCCGATACCAGTGGGGGGTGTAGCCTCCATAGAAGTGGTACGGCTCTTGGTGCAATCCAGACCCAAGCGGCGCAGTCAATATCAGTTTTCCGCCTGGTTTGACGATTCGCGAGAACTCCATTGCCGCACGAATGGGTTCCGGCACATGCTCCAAAACCTCCGTGCAGAGAACCACGTCGAAGCTGCCGTCCGCCACTGGAATGGAACAAATGTCTCCAACATAATCCATCTGCCCATATCCGCTCTTGTCCCGCAATTGGCTGGAAGACAGTTTCTCAAAGTCATGAGTCCGGTACTCGCAATGGGAAAAGTACATTCGATAGGGGCACGAACCCGCACCTACATCCAAAATGCGCGCGCCATCCGGGAGCAGTGTGGCTTGTTGCCTCACCCATTCATCCCGGTTCGACTGGTTGAAAAACAGGATCTTCTTGAGATAAGAAATCATCGTTGAGCCTTGTCTTCTGTGGCCGCGAATTCCGTATTCCGCGAACATCGGTCTCCAACTTTTCGGGCGGGAACACCGGCCATGATGGAATAGGGCGCAACGTCCATGGTCACCACAGACCCGGCAGCCACGACGCTTCCCTTTCCAATCGTCACACCATCCAGAATAACGGAATGGGCGCCGATCCACACATCGTCTTCGATCCGAATGCCACCCTTGAACGTATTCCCCTGATCCATCATCGGAATGTCCACCCGGTCGAACCTGTGATTTCCGGCCGCCATCATGACATGCGGGGAAATCATGACCTTTCGACCCATCCACACATGCCCGTAAATCACAGCATAGGGATTCACCTGTGTTTTCTCCCCGATCACCAATGGTTGATCCACCGGAGCATGAAGAACCACGCCGCGATTGACAATGACCCCCGGAGCTAAGCGAATGTTGATCCATTGTCGGAATTGGCATCCAGGATAAATCGTCACGCTCCAGTGAAATTCTCCAAGGAACAATTTGCGAAACGGATACCAAACCGCATGCCCCAGGATTCGAAGCCATGCGGCTCCCATTCTCTCCAAGACCAAGAATACCCAGCCCGGAGTATGAACAACCCGATTCAAGCGCCTTGCGAATGACTCTGAATCAGCCATGCTGAATCCCCCTTCTCACAATTCCTTCCACGCACGCTTTCCAATCCGTTTTCCAAAAAGCGAGAGCGGCCCGGCTGGAATCCTGCCAATCTTTTTTCATCGACTGGACCGGATGGCCCATATGGCCATACTTCCGGGCAAATGTCTCCATGTCCCGATTCGGTGTTCTTTCCGCTTTCCCCGACAGCAGCCGCCGCCACCTCAAACGATGGCTCAAATGTTCGGCATAGGAATTCTCAAGGGCACAAGTTCTCCATCCGTCCAGATTCAACCTCATGGTCAAGTCGCCATCCGCACCATAAAACTCAAACGAGGTTTCATCGGCATATCCCACGGCCGCCAAGGCTTCCTTCAGGAAGAATCCGTGGTTGATATGAACAAATCCACCCGGAAGAAGTTTGACATGGTAATTGCGGTCCCGGGGATACTCCCGCCAAAACATGGCGCCCCCTCCTACTTTCTTCCCCTGCTTCTGCAAGTTCCTCAGTTCCACCAGCCCATTCTCCATGGCCCCCGGACAAAGGACCACATCATCGCTCACCATTAAAACCCAGGGGGCCCGGGCTTGACGAAATCCAAGGTTGATAAATTCTCCCCAGGTGTGCGCCCGGCGGTTGGATCCATCGGCTTGCCGGATACGGAAATTGGGTTGGACCAAGGTCAGCACATCCCGTTGCCTGGCCAGCCATTCACAAGTTCCATCGGTGGATCCTCCATCGATCACAATGATTTCCATTGCCCCATGGAATCCGTTCGTCCGAATGCTGCGCACGGTTTGCTGCAACAGCCTCCGCCGGTTCAGCGAGCCCAGCACAACGGACAATTCTGGATGTTGTATCGTCATGGCAATCGTCCTGTGGAGGGATGGACACGCCCTTCATATAGACACATCCAGGTCACTCCTGCCCAAATAAACGCGACGAGTCGTATGGGCAAAAAGGGTTCTGACATCATCGAAACCATATGGGAAATAACAATGGCAACAAGGATATGTTCAAGCAAACCCGCTTTCGCTCCATTTTTCATCCAACCCAACACCACACGTCCGACCATGAAGAATATCGTGACGGCAAAAAGGAAAGCCCCGCCGATTCCAATGCTCAACGCCACATCGAGGATGGCATTATGGGCGTAGCGGCTAATCCCGATGGAAGATTCAACGCCACCCCACGGGTTGTTGTAAATGGCAATCAGGGCACCTTTCCAAAGCTCGAACCTTGCATCCTTCGAAATCGTCGAAATGCGATCTGAAAAACCATCGTACACCCACGTTGTTGACTCCCACCGGAGGTACATGGATATCAACAACCACAACAAGGCTATTTTCCAGGACATTCGAATGGCCGTTCGTATCCGTTGTGGGCTTTGCATGACAACCACCACGACAAAGGCCAGCCATGTCACTCCGCAGCAAACAACCGGTGTACGTCGACCAAACATCATGGACAATCCCAGACAGACAATCCCGCCCATGAGCAAGGCAAACGACTTTCTTTCCATTCGGTAAAACACACAGGCAACAGCCGCAGCCATGGGAGCCAACACATAGTAGGTCAATGTGTAATAGTTGTTTCCGACAAAAAATATGCCGCCAATGTTCTCCAATATCTCTTGGTTCCCTGAACCAGCCTCACCAAACAACTGGTGCTGGGGCATGATCTTGAAAGCATAGAAGACAGACCAGAACGTAAGTCCCAGTAGAAACCAAATCACGGCCCTGAGAATCCTTCCTTGGTAGGGCATCCGCGATTGATAGTACCCAGCCAATCCGGCAAACCCCACCGAAAACACAATCTGAATGGACATGCAAAACAAGGGCAACGCGGAATCGCTTTCGCGATTCATCGCCCAAAAAAACAGGAACACACCCGAAGAGAGCAGCAGGAATTTGTTTCTATGGATCACGGACTGCCTGACTCCGACGGGCAACATGGCGAGCGAAAGCCATCCGGCCAGCAGAAGCAATGTATTGGAAAGCCTCCCTCCCGCCATATAGAACCAGAGTGCCACCATATCGAGAATGGCCATTCCGCTTAATCGTTTGGCGACCCTTCGCCATCCAAATGCATGAAGGCCAGCATCCGATTCCCTTTTGTCGGCTCCTGTGGAGTTGTCGTTTTTCATTGCCCCGGTGTTGATCATTATGTCGCCCTGTCGGCCTTTCCTTGACAACCTTCCAGTACCGATCGAAGGGCCTTCACTACATCGTCAGTCTTGATCCTCGTGATGCAATAGGGCTCCGGTTCCTTGCACTCCCAGTTGCATCCCGCGCACGGAACAGGATGTGTCAGCCATGCCTGACGGGACGACTTGTTCCAAGGCCCATATTGCATATAGTGTCCCCCCCCGATCAGGACAACCGTTGGAATATTCAGGGTTGTGGCCACATGGGCCGTTGCTGTTTCAACCGTCAACACACACGTGGCATGGCAGATGGAATCCAGGTATTCGGAAACAGAGGTGGAGTTCAGGGGCACAACGCATACCCCCTCCGAACGAAGCCTACTCGCCAGCCTTTCCGCTTTTTCCTTCTGTTGATCGGAAAATGAAATCCTCACAGGCAAGGAATGGGAGCGGAAAAGATCCACCAAGACCGAAACCAGATCGTTCTCTGGATAATCTCGTATCGGCATGCTGCCAAATGGCGAAACCAAGACATATTCCTCCGGCTTGGCTTCCAACCTGCGGAAGGAAGGCATCGTTTCCTGCGGAGTCAGCGGTATCCCCATTGCTCTTTGAAGAACAATCCGATGAGCCTCCAGCTCCAGGCATGTCCCCTGTGTACATTGCGAGGGATAGGCATCTTGATTGGAAAAAGAAAACTCCCATGGAATGCCCAACTCATAGTCCCGGTGATTGGCCAGTCCGAAAGACCGCTTGGCTCGGATGACATACAAGAGAAGATTCTGCATGCGCACACGCTGGTGCCGCAGACACACCAATCTCTCGAACTCCATTCCGCCCAGATGCCAACGGCATCTTAAAAAATGAAAGATCGACTGAATGGAGAATGGGTTGCCAAATGGATTCACTTCAACCTTTTGACAATCTGGAAATTCCAGATCTGCCAACTCCCTGACCAACGGAGAAATGACCAAAACGCAGTTTTCCTCTCCAAACCGATCGGTCAAGTTGCGAATGGCTCCAACGGCCAATACAAAATCCCCGATCCGGTCTGGCTTGAATATGCATACCGCATACCGTTTCTTGGAGAAGCGCATGGCAGGGCTTCGCACGGCCCCAATCCATCTTTCGACTCCCGCGCCTCTATTCACTTCCATCTCTCCCGGAAATTTTCATGGAAGGCCCGTACCCGCCTTCATGACGCCACGGAGCAAACCCAGATATGTCGCCTCTATTTGTGACAGCCTCTCCTGCATTTTTGCCCCATAGGCGGGCCATGTATGATGCAACTCTTCGAATTCCCCAACCAATCTTTTTTCGTCGATATCTCCGACCCACGAATTCTTCAGTCCAATCAGATCGGTCATGCGTGCCCGTGAATCGCTTCCCACGACAAAACTGGGCCGGCCCAGGCTTGCCAAAGCAAAAGCGGCATGCACCCGGTTGAAAATACCGAATTTTACAGATGAAAACAAATCCAGGTAATCCTTGTAGAAAGGAGACCAAAAATAGCGGAAAGAAGGAAACAACTTCTGAACCGTTTCCACCTCCGCCTTGTTGTGACAGACAAAGACATACTCTTCCCCCGCCGGCAGTTTCCGCACGAAATCCAGGAAAACAGCCTCCCACCGTTCCGAATGCCCAACTCCTTCATAGTCATAGTGCCCGCCGCGCGGCATATAGTTCAACGCAACAAACCGTCCTGGTTTGGGCTGAATGCCGCATTCCTTCCATGCAAACAGGGAGGTGCAGGGCAGAAGAGGAGCCTGGCGTCCAGCCAGTTGAACCACCCGTTGGCTTAATGAATCACGCACGGTTGTCAGCTTGCACTGGTCATGGAAATTGCGAATGTAGGTCAACGTGCGCCCATCCTGCAAAAACTCGCTTCCATCGCTGCCATAGGGCTGGCACGTACCAGCCGCCAAGTTCAACAAGGGTACCCGTTCCCGGACCCTACTCCAGCGGCGCTGGATCAAGGGTTCATACCACTCGTTGTCCGCACAGGAATTGGTCCCGTGCAACCAATACACAGGGGCCCCGCATTGAATCAGGCAATCGCAGTGGATCACCTTGTCGGTTTCCTCGTTCAACCCAAGCCTGCGATCCAGGCGGCGGGTGACACCCAACCCGGAAAGAAAAGGAACCCGGTCCATCATGCGGGTATATCCCCGCGAATAGATCCATTCCCATTCGGGTCGCACCGTCATCGGAATGTGCTTGTGAATCCACTGCACTTGAATGGATCCCCAAGCCTTCTTCAGGAGATACAGGATTCCTTCCCGGACGAAGTCGTCTCCGATGTTATGGTTAATGGTTGTGATGACAGTCGCTGTAGTCATGTCCTCTCGCTCCGGCTCTTTATCCGACAGGTTTTCTCAATACCCCGAAAGCCAGATAGGGTTTTTTTAATTCTTGCCAGGTTGTGGCACGAATCAGAAATACCTTGGACAACAAAGGAAACCAACGGCCCAGCAGCCACCGGAATGCGGGTCTGGAAAAAAGTCTGGCGGTTCTTTCCTGAATTGGCCTACGGACAAAATACCGCTCCCCGATATAGGCCGTTTCAACCACCTGAAAACGAGATGATGCCAAAATTCGTTCCCGTAGCGTATTTTCGTCATAGAAACGCTGAAAAAAACAGCGTCCCGCTGCCGATGAGGTTCCACCGTAGGAAGGCGTATCCGTATACTCATCGAAGGCGGATGTGCTGAACGGAACGCTGAACGCAAAACATCCGCCGGGCTTAAGCCATGACCAGACGTTGGCCACCGCTGCGGCGTCTCCGCATGCCCCGTCGATATCTTCAATGTGCTCGAGAACAGAGCAGGACACAATCCAATCAAAGCTTTCTTTTGGGAATGCCGATGGATTTCTCGCATCCGCCTGAAGATGGGAAAGACGATTCAGTTTCAGGGTTCTCTTGAAGACACGGGACTCCTCGATTTCGTCCATAAATTTATTCATGTAGATCAGTTCACTGTCCGGATACATCCTAGACAGACAACCGCTCAAAACCTGTGGAGAGCCCATATCCAGCATGCGTGCCGGAGCCACCACCGCGTTTCGAAAAATCATCTCCGTCAGGAGAGGGATCTCGGATGTCCGCGCGTATTCCAGCGGACAAAGGACACGAAGCAGCGATTCCTTCATCAGTTGGGCAGCAACCTTGCCGGCCAATCGGCCGGCCTCGTTGGTTTGAAGACCGTTCATGCCCCCCCCCATGGCTTGTTCCATGCCCCACGGGCTTTTCCCCATGCCCTCCGAATGAATGAGGCGCTACGCGGTGTGCACATGGACGAATACATTCGATCAAATTTCGCATCCGGAAGAATAAAGTCGGGATGAATCAGAGGACGAGGCATGGATTGGGCATCTAGCTTCAAGTCCGATCGTCCAACCGCATGGGTGGCATCGGCACCGCCCCCGATGTTGGTGACCAGATTCCGACAAGGGATGATGCTCAAAAGTCCTTGGGAAAGTTTGGCGTATCCCCACTGAAAATCCCATGTGGAAACCTGTGGATTGGAATGCAAACCATCATAAAGGGCGGTTCTGAATTTCGCTTCTGCAGCAGATTGAGTCACACCATCCAATCCTTTCATCGAACGGAACCGGGGCCATGTCTTCATGGATAAATCATAGGTTTTCCAGGCACGTCGCCAGGAAGCCCATCCCCAAATCGGTCCATAGCGGCTGAAAATATAACTGGTGTCCCGTTCCACTTTCGACACATAACGGGAACAGCCGCAGATTTGGCCCACGCGCGTATCCGCTGCATAGCGATCCAGCAATTCATCGCAGAATTCAAAAAACGATGGATCTGGCAGGCAATCATCCTCCACCACAACCAATTGTTCAGAGCGGTCAAAAGCCCAAGTCAATCCACTCGCCACCCGGTGGGCGCAACCCAGATTTTGAATGGCATAGTTCCGCTCCACCGTGCACGGCCAATCCACACCTTCATCTATCAATGCACGTACCGCTCGGCATTTTTCCACATCCTCCGGGTGGGATTTGCGCGGACCGTCTGCAACAACCAAAAGCCTTGGCGGCCGTGCTTCTCGGATTGCGGCAAACGTACGGGCCGTACATTCAGGGCGGTTGAATACAAGAAAAGCAATCGGACTCTTCATTTCGATTTTTCCTGAGGTTTTCGCGCCTCCATGTATAACGATTCCCACTGCCGGTCTTCAACATCCCGAAGCAACCGTACATCCGCACCCTCCCGAAAGCAGCGCTCCGAAATTTCAACAAATCCGGCTTGTTTCAAATTGTCGGACAACAAGCGTGCATCCCAAACCGAATAGTGAAAATACTTCTGGGTCAGCGAATGAATCGCCTCGGCCGGAAATTTCCATCTCGAAAACAGTGGATTCACGGCTCCACCGCAGTAGTATTGAACATATTTCCGAAGATCCGGCACACTGAGGCGGACCCAGGCGCCCGGTTTCAGGATGCGCTGGATTTCACGGAGAAGGGCTAGGGCCTGGTCGGGATATAGATGTTCCAATGTGTGTTCCATGAACACTCCATCCCAGTAGTTGCTTTCGCAGGGAATGGGAAAACGCAAATCCAGCATCCAGTCCCGGCGAGGGCGGAACATGGACCGAATCGAGAAGAAATTGGCATTGGTGAATCCTTCCAGCAATTTCTCTCCGGCCCCCAGATTCAGCATCCGATCTGAACTCAAAGACTTCGGGGGACGTCTTCGGTAAAACGTCCTTCCAATCCAACTGGTCAGCTCAAATCTTGCCATCCCCAGAAGGGAGAGATGGTCCTCTTGGAATGCCGTTGGTTTTGTTTCCCGTGTTTCTTCCATTCGCTCACCTCTGAAATGCCAACCAGGGGGTCAGCAACGCCACCCCTTGCAGTTGGGCAATACGCCGAGTGGCCGGCACACAAAACGTAACCAGAAAACCCGAGCAAGCATACGATAACACCGTGGCCACGGCCACACCCATGGCGCCCATCCGAGGAATGAACAAAAGGTTCGCCAGGAGATTGATGGCCAATCCAGACAGGCTGAATCCAAGGGAAAGGCGGGTGGAACACACATTGAGCAAATGCTGGCCCCTCGACACACCGGTAAAAACAAAGAGGAGCGACCAGGCATATACCGCCATGACAGGCGCCGCCTCCGAATACTCCGCATGGAATAATACCCCGATGATCCAGGAGGATCCCAAACACATCGGAAGGCAAACGGCATAGGACAACAAGGCATTGATGCGAAAGTACCGCAAAAGGGATTTTTGGTAGACTTCGCTCCCCATTTCCTGGTTTCTCACAAGACCCGGCAACATGGATGAGGCCAAAACCATGGGCAGAAAATTGGCGGATTCCGGGATCCGGATGGCAGCCGAATAGATTCCCAATGCGGCATCCCCCATCATTTGGCTCAACATCAACTGCCCAATCTTCATGTAGACCACCACGGAAAATGCAGCCACGGCAAGCGGCCATGCATTGCGCAATACGCCCCAACCACGCCAAAAATCAAATTGCAGACGGGACTCCCTTCCCAATGCGGTTCGAAGCAGCACCCATGTTAAGCACCCCCCGGCCACCTGCTCCAATGCCGTGAGAACGGCAAACCAAAAAACCGACATTCCCCTGATAACCAGAACCACTTTTACGGCATTGATGGCGAGAAACAAGCCAAGCCGTGGAAGTACAAGATGGCGCATTTCGTTCCGGGCCTGGAAAAACAATTCGCCCGATTCCATGGATTGCCCCACCAGCCCAATCCCCAACACCGCCACAATGGCCAAGGGAAGGGCTTGTCCGGGGCGAAGAAATCCAATCAAAAGAAGGCACAGCAGAGAGCAAACACATGCGGTGGCACCCCGAAAGGCCATGACGGTTCCCAACCAGCGGCCGGCCTGGGTTTGGTCGCGTATGATTTCACGAACGACCAGCCCTTCCATTCCAAGCCGTGGAATGGAAGAAAAAATGGTCACCAAGGCGAGGGCATAGTTCAGCAATCCAAAATCCGTTTTCCCAAGATATCGAGCGATCCACGCTCCAATGATGACTCCGACCAACAAGCGGGACCCTTGATCCGCTACAAGCCATTTGAAGTTTTTGAACGCAGGCCAATTCCTCCATTCATACTTTCCGGCAAAGAACGTCATCTTGGGATGATATTTATTGCTCATGAAACAACGGGGTGGAAAGGAAGGAAGGGAATGAATGGAGGGCTTCTGCTCTTATTCTTTGTTCTATAGAAATATAATAAGCAGTATTTATAGATCGTGTGAACAGTGTGGATATCCACTGAACTCCAATCTGGACAATGGGTTCAAGGCACACCGGCCTGTCGAAAACCCTCCCCTCCCTCCTGTGAAAGAAATCAACAACTTTGATTTGTCCACACGGGAGGCGACTTATAAACAGCGAAATTTGTTTTTTCAACAGGGTTTTCCACAGCCCCACCAGGGTCTGATCCGCCCGTCGAGGTCTGGAGGATGGATCCGATATGTGCCCAATCATCTCAAGCGGGAGCGGTGACTCCGCCAAGACGCTGCTGAAGGGACAGGATGGTTTGACGCAGGCCGGTGTCCGTCTTCATTTTCTCGCTTACCGTGCGATGGGCATGAAGAACCGTGGCGTGGTTTCGCCCGAAACCATTTCCAATGGCTGGCAAGGACTGCTCGGTCATTTCGCGGCACAGATACATGGCCACTTGGCGAGGGAACGCGATGTTTTGCGGTCGCTGCTTGCTGGT
>CAYNHA010000182.1:0-4690 GCA_964397035.1 uncultured Verrucomicrobiota bacterium | reverse complement strand
AACCACACGCCGGAAGGCGTACTGTTGGCCGCCACATAAAGAAATCCGTGCTTGTTGTGCCAGATCCAACCTTCGCCCCCCATCGGAACATAGTCGCCGAACCAGCCCAAGCGCCGCCAACCGCCGCCGAGGTCGGTATATCCCGCGTCCCAACCGGGGGACGTCGTCAGCCGGACGCTGTAGCTCCACGTGTGGCCGCCCCCCTGCTGCGTCCAAGCAAAGGTGTTGATGGTGGGGCCGTAGTAGGGATCCATCACATAGGCCGTGTTTCCGCTCAGCCCCCGGAGCACGACAAAGTGCCCGCCGCCGGAATCCCAGTACCAGTTGATCACCACCGGACGCGCCGCCGCCATCTCGCCCTGCACCGTGTTCAAGGGGACCGAACTGCTGTAGTTCACGGTTTGGATGCTGGCAAAATAATTCAGCATCAGATCAAACCCTCTCCGAAAGACTCCGCCTTCGGTTCCCGAGCCATAGCAATAATTCCACGTGTCCACCCCGCCGGTGCCATACTGAGCAATCGCCGTCTGGGTAAAGGTGTAACCATAGAAAGCCAGGATCGACTGCATGCAACCGGCCCAGCACCAGTTGTCTTTTTCCTGATACTTCTGCGGAACATCCCACACCTGCGCGGAGCAAACGCCCAGTCCTCCCACCCACGCCGCAAGCACAAGCATCCCGATCGTCTTGCCCATTTTCGAAGTTGACATGGCCTTTCGCTCCTTCGCTCAACGCCCGGCAAGATGGCTCGCCACGATCGGCTTGAGAACCGACACCGTTTCGCCAACTGTGATCACCCGGGACGGCGCCGCCTTGTACCCAGCGCCCTCCCCCCGGACACCCAGCAGCGGAATCAAATTGTCTCCGCCCAGTTCCGGAACCGTGAACAAATACTGCTGCGCCTGGAAGACCAGAACCAACCGGGGATGGTATCCCGCCGACGCGGGCCATTGTGCGAGCATCGCCTCCACCGGTTTGGCCAAAGGCACGTAGCCAAAAGATACGGCCTCCCACCGGTCCTCCACGCGGTCCATCACCAGAAACGAACGTACCGACTCCCTCACCCGGACGGGAACGTACCACAGGGTTGTTTCAGAGAGCAGCGAGTCCACCGGATCTCCCGGCTTGTAGCCATTAAGCGCCGCCGGGGTGATGGTGAAAAGGGACAGGGGCTCTCCCGGCGTGGCCTCGGCCAGCTCTTCCCCGCTGGCAAAACCATACTCTCCCCACGCCCCGGCGGGGATTTTGCCCAGCATGCCGGGCAGACCTTCTCCGGCGGCCTGCAGCACTTCATCTGCCGCTGCACCCAGAGCTCCCAACGGAATCGCCGCAAGCAGAACCACCGACAGACCTAGTCGAACAAGGACACTCATGGAATTCATGTTTCCTCCTGACAAACCAGATGGTGAGCCCAGCAAGCCGCCGACCTCAAGGAAATTTTCCACCGGTGGAAAATCCCGTGCCGCCCCCCTACGGCCTCCACTCCCACTGGCCGGTGGTGAGATTCCTGAACCATCTTGGATTCGTTGCCCCGTTGTACCACAGCCACGAGGCGGGCGAGGACCGGTACAGGAAGGGATAGAGGGTATTGCCCGTGTACAGCCAGCCCATATCGTTGGCATACAACCAAACATCTCCCGGCGTACTGGATGTCGCCACGTAGAAAAACCCGTGCTTGTTGTGCCAGATCCAGCCTTCCGCCCCCATCACCGCATAATCGCCAAACCACGCCAAACGCCGCCAGCCGCCCCCCAAATCGGTATAGCCCGCGTCCCAGCCCGATGCCGTGGCGCCCGCTTGCACAACCATGCAAGTTCGCGCCAATCCGCCCCCGGCCACCACCACAGTTCCCGTACGGGCCGTGATCAGGACATTGGAACCCAACGAGACAACCATCACTCCGCTCCCGGAATTGGTCCCATGCCCTATCGTCAACCAGGATGATCCCGTTTCCACCGTTGATACCCAATCCACGTTCGCCGTCACCGTCACCGTGAACCCCGTGGGCGCCGGCGCCATGTTGGTAAGCATAGGTCTAATTTCCAGATATGCCTCCGCACCCGCCTGGGCCACCGTCACGCTCACCGGGCTTCCGAGCGCTCCCGCCGCCGTCACCGTCACCGTCCCCGTCCTCGCCGTTGTCAGCGGATTGGCTTGGAAAGCCAGCGTCGCCGTTCCCGAGTTCGTCCCCCCCTCACCCGCCGTCACATCCAGCCAAAAGTCGCTGGCTTCCACCTCGTAGACCATCGTCGCGTCGCCCGCATTCGAAATCACAAGATTTGTCATTCCCGCTTCAGGCTCCACCCATAGATTCGTCGGAGAAACCCGCAGTTCCGCCGACTGGAATTCAAAGGCCCCCATGTCCACAGTTCCGTTTGCGATGCGCGCCGAACCGCCCAGATCAAGGGCCAACGCCATCCACGCCTGGTTGGTTCCCGCGTCGATGCAGACCGAACCCTCCGCCAGCCGATAGTCCGCGATCACCGCATTCACGAACTGCGGATTGGAATTGAGATTGCCCCCAACTCCCGCCGTCAGTTCCGGCGCGCAACTGTGCTCGATCGCTCCGACCGTATCCACCGCCACGTCCGCTCCCGTGACTTCCGAATTCCCGTTCCCCCACACGATCGAATTGCGCATCTCGCCGCACGTCGAGCCTCCCGCCTCCTCGACAAAGGCTCGCACCGCGAAGCCGTTCGTCGCCGCCGAGTAGTTGTCCGCCACCGTACAACTTTCAATCGTCCCTCCATCCAGCAGCAGCACGCCGGACCCATCGCGCTCCTCGTGCAGCGATTGGTTGGCCGCAATCAGGCAGTTTTCCAGGACCGCTTCGTATTCCAGCATCACGCCTCCGCCAAACTGCGCCCGGTTGTCGCGAATCACGCAATTCAGCGCCATGCCAACGTCCAGGATCGACAAGCCGCCGCCGCCCCACAGGGCTTCGTTCCCCCGGATCTCGCAAGCGTCAATCCGCCCTTCCGCACCCAGGTCGCCACCCTCCCCATTCACAAACACTCCGCCGCCGGTCATCGCCCCGTTCCCGGTGATCACGCAATCGACCACCGTTCCACCCCACACATACACGCCGCCTCCCGCCAAAGGAGCATCGCTTCCTTCTTCCCCCCCCTCCTCTCCTTCCTCTTCCCCGTCGGATGCAGGAGCCCAGTCGGTGTAGCCACCCGAAACGGTGAATCCTTCCAGTCGCGCAAACTGCCCCACATGGACGCCTCTCACCGCGTCCGCACCAAACGGGGCGTTCGTTCCCGTTCCTTCCGCACCCCGGATGATCGTCGCCTCGGCCCCGTTCAAACTCTTCAGCGTCACGTGTTCCGGCACCACTGCCCGCGTCATGAGCCCATCCACCAGACGTCCGCCACTTTCATAGGTGCCATCGCCCACCCACACCGTGTCGCCTCCGCCCGCCAAATCCAACGCATCCTGGATCGCGTGCGCCGCCTTCCCCCACGTGTCGTATGGCGGCTCGTTCGAGCCCGCAGGCGAAACATAAAACACATCGCCGTCCAGCCGCCCCGTCTCCTGTGCATACAGCCCCGAACCGCTCCCCAGCGTCAGCTCATCCCATTTCAGCACGTGCAGCCACGTCTGGAACGGATACCGATGCATCCGGATCCACTCCCCGTCCCTCTCCACGTAAAGCCCCCGGCCAAACGTGACCAGTACCGCTTCCGTGCCCTGACCATCGACCCCCACCGTCACGAACGCATTCTCCGGCTGCGCAGGCTCCGGATTCGGCGGCAGGCCCGCCCGCGACATTTCGCTCCAGGCGCTCCCCCCCGCCGCCCGCTTGTACAGCGCCAGCGGGTTGTTCTCCACATACGAATGCTCGATCCAGTTCGTCGTCATTCCCGCCACGTAGAGATTGGTTTCCGAATCCACAGCCAGGCTCCGCGCATGAAAAGCCTCGCCCGCTCCACCGCCCAGCTCGTGCACCACGCTCCACGAGGCCGGGTCCGCCCCGGAGGTGTCCACTCTCCACACCCCCGAAACATCCATATGTCCCGCGTCGTACGCCGCCGCCACAAACAGCGCGTCGCCGACAAACAACAGATCCTTCACATCCAGAAAACGTCCGCTTCCAAACGTCAGATTCGTCCACGTCGCGCCGCAGTCCGCCGAAACCATCACCCCGTTGATGGCGGCAAGATCCGTCGCATCCGTTCCAAAACCGGCCACCACCACGTTCGAATTCCCCGGCTTGACCCGGATTCGCTGGATGCGCGCCATCTGGTGCCCACCCCCGCCATCCGTCCACCCATAAAACAAGCGATTCCAAACAGAGGTCTCCGCCAACCCGTTCATGGTCCGGTAAACGCTCCCTCCCCCGCCGGCATAGACCACGCCGCCCGACGGATCGTTCGGATCGATCGCCACGGCTTCAAACGATGGCTCGTCCGCCGGCAGAACCGGCTCGCTCCATACCACGTTGCTCGCCGCCGCATTCAGGTTGGTTGTCCAGCGCACCCCCTGCCCGCTCGCCGTCCATCCCACCGTCTTGTCCGCAGTGAAATCAAAGTCGAAAATCTGGAATTCCTCCTGCATACGGGTACGTGCCAATGAACCGCTCTTTAGAAGTTAACATATGCTCCAACCCTACACTCGCTAAAGGGGTATCTCAAACAATCCCAAGCATCACCAATTCGGCGGAACCCAATTTCATCGCTTTGATCCA
>CAYNHA010000181.1:0-3923 GCA_964397035.1 uncultured Verrucomicrobiota bacterium | reverse complement strand
CTGCGCCGCGCGATGGAACAGATTCCCCCGGCGCAGTTCCGCGCCTATCTCAACGATCCCGATCTGGCCACCATCCGCGAAAGCCCCGAGTTCCAGCAGTTCCTGAAGGAACTCGACCCCGTCTTCCCCGGCCCGCAGCCCACCCCCTGACCGAGGCGCCAGTTTTTGGGCGCCGGATTGCCCGGCCGCCGGCTCCGAATTTCCGTCATTCGACCGGATAGGGCATGGTCGGCTTCTCTGCGGGCGCGCAACCGGCCAACATAAGAGCGGGATACCAGTACACCTTGTCTTTCGCCCATGGTTTTCGGTTATGGAGTATTTCCGGCGCCTGGGCGAATTTTTCCAGGATTTCTTCTCGGGGACGGACACCTATCTTCACCAGATAGGCCAATGCCACGTCTTCCGGGGCAAGATAGATGATCCCTGGCAGCAAATGAGCGTCTTTGTAGCGCTCTTCGTACGGCAACAACGCATGCGGAAAGACTGAGCCGTAATCGTTGTAGTTGGTCGTCACCTGGGTCGCCAGAATGCGCTCGGCGTCGGCCGCATAATTCGTCACGCCCCATTTGGCCGCGAGGATCAGCCCGAGACTGTCCCCGGCTTGCATCAGTTCCGCCAATTGGCGTTGCTGCGCGGGAAATGCGTACTCCGTCCTTTGCAGTTGGACGCGAGCCTCCCCCTGAACAACGGGGGTTGGATCATGCCGATACGTCCTGATCAGCATCTCCAGATACTCGCCCTGCGTGCGTCGATCCGCTTTCGAATAATCGACTCTCGCGATGCTCCCCATGCTTTCATAGCGGCTGATCGGATCCGTCGCCGCTTGCAGTTCGGCCAGCCCCTGGCGCACCGCCTGGGTCTCGCGATTGGGCATCTGCAAGACGACGATGGCGATCGCCATGGCGGCCAAGCCAAGACCGCCCCCCACCGTTTTGCCGATCATGGCCGTTTTCGCTTCCATGCCTGCACGTCGCGCCGCGGCCGATTGGACCGAGTATCGCCGGCGGGCGGCCAACTTCCCCGAACCTTTTCCCGGCCAGTTAAGGCGCCGGATTGCCGATCCAAATCGCCTTGTTCGTGTAGGGCGCCAGATCGCCGCCGTACGACCAAAGGTAGAACGTGGCCTTCGAGCTGTTCGTGTACTTGTAGAACATGCCCCACGGATCCAGCAGGTTGGTCAGCGCATGCTTGGATTCCATCAGCGCGTTCGACAGCGCCGTGTAGGTGGGCGGCACCTGGCCGTATTTCATCTGGTAGTCGGTGATGAAGACCGAAAGCTGCTCGATTTCCGCTTCCGCCTTGTTGCGGGCGGCCGACTTCTGCGCATTGCCGGCCAGTCCCAGGATCAGCGCCGCCAGCAGCGCGATGATCGCGATCACCGTCAACAACTCCACCAACGTGAATCCCGCCTGCCGCATGCGTTTCATGGATGCTCCTTATTCTCCGGCCAGAGTACGCCCCGGCGGCGCCGGAATCAAGACGGGTCTTCGCGCCGCGGGCGGCCGATTTTCCGCTTTTGCCGCGGCATCCAAAGGAGTATGGTTTCGGAAACTTCCTGGAGGCGCCATGAAACGGATCCTGTCGTTCTGCTGCATGTTCGGACTCGCCGCCGCGGCGATCGCCACCCCCTACAACACGGCCGTCCTCGACGGGCGCCCCATCGAGTACGACGACTACGATTTCAAGGACACGTTCCACGGCGCTTCCGCCTGGGGCGCCAACGGCACCCTGACCAACCTCTACGTCACCTGGGACGCCACCTACCTGTACGTCGCCTTGCAGGCCTGGCAGGCGAACAACAACAAGCTCGTCGTCCTGCTCGACGTCGATCCCGGCAACGGCACGGGCGCGACGACGACGACCAACTGGACGAACGTCGATCCGAGCTTCATCAAGTACAACGACTACGGCTGGATCGGCGGCGGCGGCTTCGGCCTCGACGTCATGCTGGCCAGCGAAGGCACCTACAACAACTGCATCCTCGTCGGCTACGACGGCGCCGAAGCGCCCTCCACCAACAACCTCCAGTCGCTCTTCGACGCCGGCAACGGCGCCACCCCCGCGGGCTCGCCGGTGGACATGGCCAGCCTGAACGACGCGACGCAATGCCCCCACAAGGGCTTCGAGGCGCGCATCCCCTGGACCAACCTCTACGCCGGCACCCGGTTCGGCACCGTCGAGGCCGGCGAAACCGTGCCCCGCGGCGCCACGCTGCGCCTGCTCGCAGGCATCCACAACAACGATCCGGCCAGCGCCTGGAGCTCGCCCGACACCATCCCCAACCAAGGCGTGTCCGACTACACCAACGGCATCCTGACGACCCTCGACTACATGGAAGTGGCGGTGGACGCCAACACCAACGGCGTTCCGGACGATTTCGGCAGCGAAGGCAACGCCCCCTACATCCGGGCGGCGGCTGGCGCCATCGGCGGTTCGTCCATCTACGTCGCCTTCAACGAAGCCGTCTCCGCCACGTCCGTCGTGGATCTCGCCCGCTGGACGATCGACGGCGTCGCGCCCAGCGGCGCGACGGCGCAAGGCGCCTACGGCGTGCTGCTGACCTTGGCCGCGCCCATCGCCACCAATTTCGTGCCCATCCGCGCGACGGGCGTCCAGGACCTGAACGGCTTCTCGCGCACGACCGACCACTGTCTGATCCCGGCGTCCAGCGGCATTCCGCAGGCCGTGACCGTGACGTTCCAGGTCAACACGAACTCCGGCATGGGCGCGAGCGTCTCCCACGCCAAGCCGACCGCGTTCTTCGTCAACGGCTCGTCCCTGCCGCTGGAATGGGGCTATCCTCCCTTTGAAACCGTCCCGCTGGCGGCCATCCCCGGCTCCAACGGATGGACCTCCGCTTCCGTCGTCTTTCCGCCCGGCTCCCCGACCGAACTGTTCTACAAGTACAGCGGCCGCATCGCCGGCACCAACAACTACGAAGCCATCCGCCTGACCGATTTCGCCAGCGCCTCCCGCAAGCTGACGCTGCCGACCAACGGCGCGCCGCTGACGGTGGTGGAATACCTCGGCGCCGCCGCCCATCCCCTGCGCAATCCCGGCGACACCAATGCCCCCACCGGCCAAAACCGGCTGTTCAACGACGCGCGCCGCGGCGACGCCGGCGTCCGCACCAACCGCACCGTGCTCTTCCGGCTCGACCTGTCCATGCGCCGGCGCGACAACCTCCAGCGCGTCATGGTCCTCGGCTCCGATCCGTTGCGCGGCTTCAACGACACCGGCGACAACGAAGGCGGCAACGCCAGCGATTATCCCAACAACACCGTCTACCTGACCTGGACCAACGCCGGCGTCCAGCTCGTCGACGACGGCACCCTCGGCGACGCGACCGCCGGCGACGGCGTTTATTCGCGTCTCTGGTCGCTGACGACCAACGGCTACAACGCCGCCATCGTGACCAATTCCCCCTACTCGCTGGTCGGCGGCGCCGCGGCCGTCTATTTCCCCGTGGAAATCCCCGGCACCGAACCCTATTTGGGCGACGCCTACTGGATCTCCCGCCGCACGCCGCGCAGTTTCATCTACAAGTTCTACGTGCTGACCCTCGACGGCCTCACGCATGAAAGCCCGGCCAGCAACCTCGAATACTACGTCGCCGATCCCGCCGATGCCTCCGCGATCGTCCTCGATCCGTTCACGTGGGACAACGAAGCCATTCCGCCGCCGCCGCCGACCAATGCGCCAGTGGGCATCGCCGTCGTCGCCACCGGCGGCGTCGCCACCGTGCAGTTCGAGAACGTCCTGAGCGAAGGCGCCCACGGCATTCTGGTTTCCACCAACCTTCCGGCCGGCCTGGACGGCTTCCAGGATTACGGCCTGCGCGCGACCGCCGGCGCCACGAACGGAGACAAGCGCGTGTGGACGGCCACCGTTGGCCAGATCTCCGCCGTCAAGGAATACTACGC
>CAYNHA010000180.1:0-4607 GCA_964397035.1 uncultured Verrucomicrobiota bacterium | reverse complement strand
AGCCTCGGATATCCCCCGACGGCGGTGATGGAGGGGAAGATCACTTCGGCCCGGCCGTCGCCGTCGACATCGGCTACCGTGGGAGCGAGGGTATGCGGCACAAAGTCATTTGGGCGGATCAACGGTACCGGCCAACCGGGGGCCGTGCTCCCATCCAGTTTCCAGAAACGAACTTCATGGAACTCCGGATAGGCACTGCTGGCGCCGCTTTTGGACATATTTCCGAATTCCAGTTCTCCGTCCCCATCCAGGTCGCCAACGCCAACGGGGCCCGATGGCCAAGCATAGGCATTGTCGTAGGTGCCGGCACGAAAGGCGGTGCCGCTCGATGTGTACACCTGAACACTACGGGACACCGCTATAAGTGTTTCCAGGTGGTCCTGCCGGTCCAAATCCATCACAGTGGGCGTCTCGCTGTTTATGAGGATGGGTGAGGGCCATCCCGGCCGGGAGGCGGGCCCTGCCACGCCAACAAAGATCGTGACGCGATCCTCGCCGTACACGGGCCCGGCCGTCAACGCGCGAAGGCGAATCGTATAGTCGCCACCCGGCAAAGCCCCGGACTGAAGGGTGCCGAGGACCGAATCGACGACCGGGTTGGTGCCCTGCGCGATGAGGGTCCAGGTCGAGGGCTCCTTCCCCGTTCCATACTCGAGGATGTACTGCTGGAAGCCCTGGCCCGCGGCAGAACCGCTGATGGCAACCGAGCCCTGCACGGGTTGGCCCACGGCGGGGCTGGCGATGTCGGCCCTTGGCGGCGTTGTACACTGCAGGGCACTAAACATATTGAGCCGACCGTAGCTGCTCTTAAGATTCCATCCGGCGGATTGGATGTTATCGGTGCTTCGACAAAGAATTTGCCGGACCTCGTAGGGAGTGAGCAACGGGCGTTGATGCAGGATCATGGCGACCGCCGCACTCACCATTGGCGCCGAAAACGATGTTCCGCTGCTCCGGATGTGTTGCGCGTCAACGACGGCACCCATGGTTGTACCCGCCGCTCGCGGCCCCAGCATGGTCTGGCCGCCGTACAAGGCGCCGCCGCCGCCCGGCGCGACGAGGTCCACCGCCGTGCCGAAGTTGGAGAAGCTGGCAACCTGATCGGCATCATCCGATGCGCCGACCGAAATGACGCCGGGATATCCGGAGGGATAGTGCGTGGACAATTCCGCGCCGTTGTTTCCGGAGCTGGCGACCATCACCACCTTGTGATCCATCGCATAGCGAATCGCATCGGCAAATGCGGTGGAGTGGTTGGCCCCGCCGAAACTCATGTTCACGGCTGTCGCGCCGTTGTTGACGGCATAGTACAGAGCTGCGATCGAGTCGGACACGTAGCTACCGCCGGCCCCGCCGTTGCGCAGGGCCATCAGTCGAACGTGTGGCGCGGCGCCCGCAATGCCGAATGCATTGTCTTGACGGGCCCCGATAATGCCGGCGACCAGCGTTCCGTGCCCATAGGTATCCAGCGAATCATTGTTCTCCGCTGCAAAGTTCCATCCGTATACGTCATCGACGAATCCGTTCTGGTCGTCATCGATTCCGTTGCCCGCTATTTCGCCGCCATTCGACCAGACCTGGCCGGCCAGGTCGGGGTGGTTGCGGTCGATGCCGGTGTCGATGACCGCGACCACAACGGGCGGCGCGGCGGTATTGGCCAGCGACCATGCCCGTGGAGCGGAGGCGATATGCAAATACCACTGATTCTGATAGGCCTGCCCCCAGGCACCGCGGCTCGAAAAATAGGGGTCATTGAGCGCATCCGTGCGCTGTACATAATCCGGTTCGACCTCCGAGACGGCAGGATCGGCGAGCATGGCGGTCATGCTGGTCCGCAGGGATTCGGGCTGGCCGTCCAGTTCAAGCTTGAGCACATGCCGGATGGGGACCGTGCTTTTTGCCGCGGTTTGGACGGACTTGCCAGGTGTGAGGATGCGCAAGGAACGCAGGGAAGGCATCTGGTCGAGTCGCTGTACGAATTGGCCGAACGCGCTCCGCTGAACGCCCTGCAACTGGTTCAATTTTCCGGGGGACTGTTTCGCGCCGAAGAAGGCATGCTCGGCAACGGTGGGTTCCACGCCATCCTTCAAAATGACCAGGACCGTGTTGGGGGCGTAGTCGACAAGACCGTCGCCATCCAGGTCGCCGGACAGCGGCAACGAAGAGGGGTGAAAAGGAGCTGCGTTCGCAACCCAGCTGCCGGCGATGACCAGAAGCATCACGGCAAGCCGGAAGCAGGTAACCGTCGCCAACACTGTTGATAGGGAATTGCTGTTTCGGCTTTCTGGGCATACGCCGACGGAACCGCCCTTTGCATTCGTTTTCACGATAGAAAGGATGGTTCAATCGGGAGAGGATGTCAAGCATGGGGGTGTCCAACGCGCCTGGGTTATTTTCGCCCGTTCCCTATTATTAGCATTGGATTACGATTATGAATCAAGAGGCGGGGCGGGGTAGAGGAGGTAGGTGGGGAAGCCTTGGATGGAGAGGGGGCGGAGGAGGTCGCGGGCGGGGGGGCGGTTGGGGTGGTCGGCGATGATTTGGATGGCGAAGTGGGTGGCGAGTTTTTCGAGTACGCGCGGGTCGCGGAGGGTGGTGGTGTCCATGAGGTGGCAGGCTTTGCACCAGTGGGCGCCGAAGTCGAGCAGGACGGGTTTCCCGGAGGCGGCGGCTTCGGCAAGGAGGCGCTCGTAGGTGCCGGGGGGGTCGCGCTGGAGGTCCACGCGGTGGAAGGCGGAGGGGATGTCGGAGTCGAAATCGCTGGCGGGAGTTCGGAAGGCGGAGAGGGCGTTCCAGGCGTAGTAGAGGGCGAGGAGGAGGATAAGGACGCCGAATGCTTTTTTGACTTTGTCCATCCAGGCGCCGGGTTTGGGAAGGAGGAGGAGGCCGGCGGCGGCGAGGGGCCAGGGGAGGGCCATGCCGATGCCGAGGAGGAAGGGGAGAGCGAGGGCGGAGGGGATGCCTTGCGCGTAGAGGGTGCCGGCGAGGGCGAGAACGGCGATGAGGACGGGGGCGACGCAGGCGCCGGCGAGGAGGGCGGAGACGCCGCCCATGGCGAGGACGGCGGGGAGGCGGGCGCGGCCGGCGAGGGGGGAGGTTTTGCGGAAGCGGGCGAGGTCGAGTTGCCAGACATCGAAGAGGGCGAGGGCAAGGGCGAAGAAGAGGATGGCGATGGCGCCGTTGAAGAGGGGGGAGGCGTTGAGGGAACCGAAGACGGAGCCGGAGAGGACGACGACGAGGCCGAGGGCTCCATAGACGATGGCCATGCCGAGGCCGTAGACGAGGCCGAGGAGGAAGCGGGAGCGGCGGGAGGAGTTGGAGGAGCTTCCGGCACCGATGATCGCGAGGTTGACGGGGATCATGGGCAGGACGCAGGGGGTGAGGTTGAGGAGGAAGCCGCCGACGAGGATGAGAAGGAGGGAGGGCAGAATGCCGTAGCGGAGATAGAACGAGGAGGGGTCGTTCAGGAACAGTTGCCAGGGGGAGGCGGGTGCGGGCGGGGCGGAGGCGGGGTCGAGGAAGGAGAGGAAGGCGGGAACATCGACATAGCCGGAAAGGCGGGAGGGAGGGCCGCGATCGGCGAGAGATGCGGAGGCGGCGGGAGAGGATGTGGAGGGGGGGACGGTGGATGTGACGGGGTCGAGGGAGATGTTTTTTTCTTCGGGCAGGAAGCAGAGGGCACCGGCGCAGCCTTGATAGGAGATGGTGATGGAGGGAGCAGCGGGAGCGGCGTAAAAGGCCGCGAAGGGGGCGGAGTAGCTGGGTTCGATGTCGTCGGGGTTATTCGTGTCGGGGGCGGGAACGGAGAGGGGGGCGAGCGGGGTTCCATCGGGTGTGGCGACGGTGAAGCTGGAGTAGAGGTGGTGATCGGAGGGGAAATCAAAATTCACACGAATGGAGGGCTGCGCTTCGAAGGTGTCGCGGGTGGCGGTGACGGAAAAAGGGGAGGCGGCGTAGGAAGAAATGAAGAATGAAAAATGAAGAATGAAGAATGCAAAGAAAAGTTGTCCACAGTATGGATAACTTTTTCCGGATTTTTCCTCACAATGGAAAAATTTTTTCCACCCTGTGGAAAATGTTTGGGCGGCGAGTGCCTGCGGGGTGGGCATCATGGGTCGTTGTCTTCGGGGGCGGTGGTTTTGGGATTGCGGTCGATGAGGTCCTGGCCGTCGAGGGCGTGGTGGATGTCTTCGCGGAGGCGGGGGAGGGGCTCGAAGCCGGAGTAGGTGCGCAGGAGGGAGCCATCGCGGGAGAGGAGGAAGGCGGTGGGGATGGCACGCAGGGCGGAGGGGCCGCCGAAGGCGGTGAGGACGGGGGGCGTGGCGAGGCCGAGGGGGAAGGTGGCGCCGAGGGCGAGGGCGTCGGGGGCGACTTGGTCGGGTGCGCGCTGGTCGGTGATGGCACCGACGAGGGTGAAGCCGCGGGGGGAGAAATCGGCCTGGAGGGCGTTCCAGTCGGGGATGGAGCCGCGGCAGGCGGGGTTGTCGACGCGGAAGAAGACGATGAGCTGGACCTGGCCGGAGTAGTTGGTGGTTTGGATTTCGGCGGGGAATTCGGAGAGGAGGGTCTGGAGGGCGAAGTTGTGGATGGGGGGGATGGGGACGGGT
>CAYNHA010000179.1:0-4509 GCA_964397035.1 uncultured Verrucomicrobiota bacterium | reverse complement strand
GACCTTTCCGGGACTGCGACCTTGGCCCGACGGTCGACAGCTACACTCGCCGCACCCCTACCGCTCGGCTCATGCCGTCAACGAGCATCAGACCATCACCGGTAACGGCGGCTCATGGGCAGTACGCGTAGTGGTACTCGTAGTGATACTCCGCCTGCTTCCACTTTGAACCGTCCATCATCTCCACGACCGTCTTGCCGTCCCAACCCCTCCAGGCACCCTTCACTGTCATCGTGGTCATTTGCTAGAGGTTGTCCCGAGTTCCGTGGAACTTCGGTGGCGGCCCGGTGAGCATCAGGCTGCGCTCACTTGATCATTGTGTACGACGGGTCCGACAGGTTGGGTGGTTTCGCGTTCGAGGGCTGCTCGCAGTGTCGGCAGGTGTAGGTGGCCGTTGACGCGGCGGAACTGCTTGCCGGCCTCGACCATCCCGGCGGCGCACCAGCGCAGCGCCATCTGCCCGTCGCGCCAGCGCTTGACGTTGCCGGCATGCTCACGGCAGACCGAGATCATCGACTCGATCGTTATCTGGAGTGCTGTGATCGAGGAGGGCCGTGACCTGGCGGTTTGTGTCGTGGACGGTGTTGTTGATGCGGTTGTGGTCCATGGCGAGCCGGTGGTCAGCACGGTCGGATTGTTACCGAATTGCGATGTGTGTTCGGCTGGTCGGCGGGCCGGTGTCGATCGTTGTCGCGGTTCTGGCCGAGGGCGCAGGCGAGTTGGCGGCGTAGCCGCTGGTTCTCGTCGGCGAGGTCACGGTTGCGGCGGTTGGCGATTTCGAGGCGCCGCTGTAGGGAGTCGTCGCTGGCGCGTTGCTGGGTGGGTACCGGTGTGCTCGGCTGGGGTCGGCGCTGGGCGCGGAGCCGGCCGATTTCGTCCTTGAGGTCGGTCTGGGTGTAGATCCAGGAGCGGGAGACGCCGGCGTGGCGGGCGACGGCTTCGAAGGTGAGTTCGGCGCCGGTGCGGTCGAGTTCGTGCATCGCGGCGATGGCCTTGGCGCGGGTGTGTTCGTGGCGCCGCCGGGCGGCTGTTGCGAGATGGATGCTGTTGTCAGTCCGCATGTTCGGTCTTCCCTGGTTCTGGTTGGTGGAGGGCGGTGATGATGTTGTCGAGGTTGTGCAGGACTTGGCGGTTCATCTCGGCGAGGCGTTGTTGTCCGCGAGCCTGCGCGGCGGTGATCAGCTGCAGGGTCTGTTGTCGTTGCTGGTGGTGCTGCGGCAGGAAGTCGCCGGTGGTGAGGAACATGGGGCAGGTCAGGCAGGCGTTGGCGTGCGGGCAGCTCTGCTGCACCGGTAGCCCGCAGTAGCCATTGGGTAGGGCCTGGGTGGCGCGACCCAGTCGCTGTTTGGCCCAGGCCGCGTCGGCGGTCGGCCCAGCCGGGTCGAAAGTAACTGTGGCGCCGTGGATGTCGACCTTTCGGGCGGCTTCCCACTGGCGGCGCACGGTGGTGTCGTGCAGTCGGGCGTAATGCCCGGTCATCTGGGCTGAATCGTGGTCCAGGATGCGTCGCACGACCTCTTGCGGGACATCACGGTTGATCAGCCGGGTGCCCAGGGTGTGGCGCCACTGGTGCGGGGTCAGGTGCACCGGGGTGCCGTGCTCGTCACGGATGTTGCAGGCGGCCAGCCAGCGCAGCAGCGCCATCCGGTAGGTGGGGCTGCCGATCGGGTGGGCGCCGTCGATGTTCTTCGTCGGGCGCGGGAACAGCCCCGGTGTGCCTGCGGGCCAGCGCCCGGCGGTGCGGTTGCGCTGTTGGGTGATCAGTTCGCGCACCTGTTCATCGATGGGCACCAGCGCGTCGCGTTTCATTTTGTGGTTGAGGTAGCGCAGATACGGGGCGCCCTCGGTGTCGGTGACCACACAGTCGCTGGGCAGTCGCAGTGCGTCGGTGATCCGCAGGCCGCAGCGCATCAGGATGATCGTGATCAACCGGTAGGCCGGGTCGGCGAAGCGGGCGAGGTTGTCGGGATCCTCGAGTTGGGCCATGACCTGTTCGGCCAGCGCCCGCGGCAGCCGCTCTTCACGTTTTGGATAGTCCTCGGTGAAGAACATCGCCTCTGCGGGAAGTGCTGCGTGCCAACGGTGTTGACGGACAGCGGCGAAGAAACGGTTCAGCAGCCCAATGTGGGCACCGCGGCGCTGAACATGCAGGGAATCGCCGCGCAGGTCGGCGAGGTAGCGCTCCAGCACGGGCCGGTCGATCCGCTCGATGTGCTCGACGCCGATGTCGGCGAGGAACCCGGAGAAGCGGGTGAGCACGAGGACCGGCCGACCGCCGCCGGCTTCCAGGCCCAGCCCGGTCGACAGCCGCCACCGCACCCAGCGTTTGGTCAGCTCGCGCAGCCAGGGCTGGCCGATCCCGTCGAAGCGCAGTGTGCGGTCGCCGTCGTAGCCGAGTCGGCGCATCCGCCAGACATCGCGCGGGTACTCGGCCTCCCAGCCGCCGGCCTCGGCCAGGTCGGCGATCACCCGGGCGGCGTAGCCGAGGAACCCGCGGGAGCACGAGTCGCTGGTCGGCAGCCGAGTTCTGTCGTGCCACACATCTTCGTCGTGGTCGAGCAGCGAGCCCACATCGGCGTCGACGAGTGCCCGCACCGCGCGCATGACCACGTCGGGGGTGAGCTTGCCCTGGCGGTCGTCGTGGCGGTGTTGCAGCACGTACTGCAGTTCCAGTTTCAGCTGCGGAGCCAGCCGGTCGAGCCGGATCGTCTCGCTGGCCAGCGGTTTCTCGGCGGCGAAGTGGTCGGCGAATTCGTCGATGTCGGGGCGGCCGTTGACCTTCCAGGTGTTGGTGTGGGTGTGGCAGAACGGCGAGGTCGCCTGCGGCCAGAGCTCGCAGTGCCCGATGCGGCAGGTCGCACCCGCAGCGGGTTGCGTGACCGGTGGCGGATCGGCCAGCCACGCGACGAGGTCGGGACGACCGGCGCGTGCCCATCGCTGCGCATGCAGGCCGCACATACCACCTCGGGCGCAGCCATAACCGCAACCCGCAACCCGGCACCGCTGGTTCGGTTGTTGCCGCCGCCACCGCGGATCGGTCGATACGACGAACTGCTCCAGGTCCGGGCGTCCCTGATCGTTCCACCGCTGCAGATGCCCCTGACACAAGCCGCGGCCGCGGGCGGTTCGCCCGCACCCCGCGGCCCGGCACGCCGCTGTGCCGAACACGGGGTCATCGGCAGCGAATTCCAGTACATCGCTGCGGAATTCGCTGCGCACCTCGGTCATCAGCCTGCCCAGCAGGCCCGACGACCCGGCGGACTTGCGCGACGGCGCGGTCACAGCCGCACCTGCCGGTCGGTGAACCAGCCCGCCTGCTGCATCACCCGGCGGGCGTCCTCGACACTCAGATGCCCATAGGTCGAACTCGTCGTGACGACCGACGCGTGGCCGAGAAGCGTTGCCACGACCTCGATTCCGATCCCGTCGCGGAGCATCCTCGTCGCCGCCGTGTGGCGCAGCCAGTGCGGGTCGAAGTCGAGACCGGTCCGTTGGCGCAGCCGCCGCACCAGGTCATAGACCGCGGCGTAGGTCAACGGGTGCCCGTGCGGGCGGCCCCACAGGTTGACGAACACGTAGTCGCTGTCCAGGTCGCCGTACTCGACGTGCAGATAGTCGGCATACAGCCGGATCAACTCAGCGCCGACCGGGACCGTCCGCGAGGTGGGCGATTTGGCGCGGGCACGGTTGGCGTTGTCCCGGCGCCGCACCGTCACCTCACACTCGGCCGCGGCGATGTCGTTGTGCCGCAATCCGAGCGCCTCACCGATGCGCATCCCGGTGTCATACAGCACGGCGAACAGCAACCGGTCCCGCAGCCGGTCGCAGCCATCCAGGATCGCCTGCACCTCATCCGGCGACAGAACCTGCGGCAGCTTCTTCGGCGCCTTCAACGCGATCACCCGCCGCGGCTTCGGTTCGCTCTTGCTGATGTGATGCAGAAACGGCTTCCACCCGCCACGCCCACCGCCGACCTGCCAGGTCGTCAACAGGTCGGCGACATCCACTCCATCGCGCGCGGCGTGGGTGTAGAACGCACCGACCGCCGAAAGCTTGCGGTTCACCGTCGATTCCGTGCAATGATGCGGCACCGACGGCAACACCGCGACCCGCCCGTCACGAGCGGTCAGCGGCAGCCGCAGCCAGGCCACGAACGCACCGACATCCTCAAGACCGACCGTCCTCCAATCCAACCCGCGCTCAGCGAGGAAGCCGAACCAGTCCTTCAGATCGTGCGCATAGGCCTTGACCGTGTTCGGTGAACGCTCGATGTCGGTCAGATACGCAAGATACCGGTCAACCGGGACGACCGGAGCGTCGTCGTCACCGAGAACTGTCCACGACTCACGCGACGAGACCGCTGAGATGACTCGGACAACCTGCATCGTCCCTCCACGGGCTCCGCCTCCTGGACAACTGCAGATAACCACGTCCAGCACGCAGAATCAGCGACCCCGAACCTGCGTGTCGGACATCGAAGACGCCGCCGAACGAACTCCAGATAACGAT
>CAYNHA010000178.1:0-13043 GCA_964397035.1 uncultured Verrucomicrobiota bacterium | reverse complement strand
GTCACAGAGGTACAGAGAAGTCCTCCATGCACTCCGTGCCTCCGTGAACCTCCGTGCCCTCTGTGAGAAACGAATCGGCGCCCCCCCCGCTGGGAGGAGGCTCTTCCTTGGCCCCGGGACAACATCACCTATGCTTGAAGTTCGCAGGAGGCGGTGATACAAGCGCTTCCCATGTCGTTCCTGTTTCCATTTTTGCTCATCATTGTGGCCCGCATTTGCGATGTCAGCATGGGGACCCTGCGCGTGGCCTTCATTGCGCGCGGACGGAAGTACCTGGCCGCCGCCTGCGGATTTGTCGAGGTGCTGATCTGGATCAGCGTGGTGTCGCGCGTCCTGACGGGGGACCAAAAACTGCTGACCTACATCGCCTATGCCCTCGGGTTCGCCAGCGGAACCCTTGTGGGCATGTTCATCGAGGAACAACTCGCGGTGGGCTGGTCGCTCATCCGCATCATTTCCCAGAAGCCGGTCGATGCCCTCATGCAACAACTTTCGACGGCCGGGTTTGGCGTGACCCGGCAGGATGCGCAGGGGGCCCGCGGCCCCGTCCAGGTGATTGTCACGCTCATGCCCCGCAAGCGCGTGGGCGAAGTTCAGGATATTCTCGATGCATTCGATTCCGAAGCATTTTACACCATCGAGGATGTCCGCCACGCCCGCGCCATTCCGCCCGCCTATTCCTCCACCGCCGCCACCGGCGCGGGCAAGGTTCGCATGCCGGTTTGAGAAGCCGGTAAATTGGGGAATACCCGGTGCTAGGAAAAAATCTCTCTCACAGAGATCACGGAGCTCACAGAGGAGGCTATTGCAGATTGCAAGAACCTCAGAGGAATCCCATTCCCTCCGTGAACCTCCGTGCCCTCCGTGAGAAACGGATCGGCTCATATCCGCTGGGGGGAGAGGAGGCGGCACCCTCTGAGGAGTGAAGTTATAAGCTTATCCCCAGCCCTCCCTCACCATCGTTCCACAATTCCACCATTCCATTCCCCCCCTCCCTCACTCGCCCCGCCGGACGCACATGTTCAAATAGCGGTATTCCGGGAATTTCTGGTATTCCAGCAGCCCCGCCAGCGACCGGTTTTCACTGGCAATTCCGGCCTCTTCCAACGCGGCCGCCGGATTGAGTCCGCCCAACACCACCAGCCCCGTCCGGCCTTCGCCCACCGGAATCCCGTACAATGGCTGGTTGGGCACTCCCACCGCCAAAATTCCGTCCAGCCCGACCAAGCGCAATTGGTCGCGAATCTTGAGAACCGCCGGCAAAGCCACCGAAGGAAACTCGCGAAAACTCGCGCCCACAATTCCATTTCCCGTACTTTCACACAAACGAACACGGGTCATCTTGGCCCGGATGAACAATTCCAGCGGGTCCTGCGTGGTTCCCCCATATTCCAGCAATTCCACAAAGCGCGCAGGCGTGCGGTTCCGGAACTCCAGCAGGCCGCCAAAGCGCGAGGTCACCGGAATCCCCTCCTTCAGCATGATTCCGTTCAGAGTCACGCTGCACACCGTCACCATCGCGATCTTGCCGCGCGGAACCACGGCCGCGCGGCGGATGTCATAGATGGCCCCCGCCCGCAGCACCAGCAGGCGCGTGCCCATTCCGAGGCGGGCGGTGAACACCGGACGGACAATATCCAGGGCGGCCACCTCCTCCCGCGCCGCCAGCAGCGTGGTGTTCACCACCAGCGTTCCCATTCCCGAGCGCAAACTGAAACCCATCCGGTAGGTCAATTCGTCGATTTGACCCGAGATGAACCCCATCCGCTCCAGCACATCCCCCTTCTCGATTTCCGTACGCCCCTTGGCCGTCAGCACGCGGCCGGCTCGACGGCTCTGCAACTGCGTGAGCCCTTCCTCATCCATCTGCAGCAAATAGAGCCGGATGCTGCGCTCGCTCAAGTCCACGCCCCAGCCCCGGAGCAACTCCTCCACCTGCGAGGCGCCCGCCGGACGATTGATCCGCAGCAGCACCTTCAAAATCCGCTGCTTGATTTCCGCCGAAGTCAGTTTCATCGCTTCCGTTCCTTTGCCGTATAGTTTAAGCATTATCTGAATCAAACGGCAATCTTGCCGTAATGCTAAAAACAATTTTGAATTATCATTGCGAAATTGTAGTCACCATTCCATTTTTACGGCTATGAATTACCGTACAGAAGGCCACCGCCTCCCTGTGCGACTTAACCCAAGAAAGGCCCCCTCATGAGCTACGTTCAAGAAGTCCTGACCCAGATGCAGTCGCGCAATCCCGGCGAACCGGAATTCCTCCAGGCCGCACGCGAAGTCTTGGAAACCCTCGAACCCGTCGTGGCCCGCCACAAAAAATACCAGGCCGGCCGCATCCTCGAACGCATCGTCGAGCCCGAACGCCAACTCATCTTCCGCGTGCCCTGGATCGATGACGCCGGGCAGTACCGCGTCAACCGCGGCTTCCGCATCGAATTCAACAGCGCCATCGGCCCCTACAAGGGCGGACTCCGCTTCCACCCCTCCGTCAACATCAGCATCCTGAAGTTCCTCGGCTTCGAGCAGATCTTCAAGAACTCCCTCACCACCCTCCCCATGGGCGGCGGCAAGGGCGGCTCCGACTTCGATCCCAAGGGCAAGAGCGACAACGAAGTCATGCGCTTCTGCCAGTCGTTCATGACGGAACTGTGCAAGCACATCGGCCCCCACACCGACGTGCCTGCGGGCGACATCGGCGTCGGCGGTCGTGAAATCGGCTACATGTTCGGCCAGTACAAGCGCATCCGCAACGAGTTCACCGGCGTCCTGACGGGCAAGGGCCTCAAGTGGGGCGGCTCGCTGATCCGCCCCGAAGCCACCGGCTACGGTTGCGTGTTCTTCGCCGAGGAAATGCTCAAGACCCGCGGTGAAACCTTCAAGGGCAAGACCTGCACCGTGTCCGGCTCCGGCAACGTGGCCCAGTACACCGTTGAAAAGATCAACCAGCTCGGCGGCAAGGTGGTCTCCCTCTCCGATTCCGCCGGCACCGTGTATGACAAGGACGGCATCAACGCCGAAAAGCTCGCCTTTGCGATGGAACTCAAGAACGTCAAGCGCGGCCGCATCTCGGAATACGCCGCCAAGTTCGGCTGCGAGTATCTCGAAGGCAAGAATCCCTGGTCCATTCCCTGCGATTGCGCCTTCCCCAGCGCCACGCAGAATGAAATCAGCGGCGCCGACGCCGAAATCCTCGTCAAGAACGGCTGCAAGCTCGTCGCGGAAGGCGCCAACATGCCCTCCACGCCCGAAGCGGTCGACGTGTTCATCCACAACAAGATGCTCTACGGTCCCGGCAAGGCCGCCAATGCCGGCGGCGTGGCCACCTCCGGCCTCGAAATGGCCCAGAACGCCATGCACCTGAACTGGACCCGCGAGGAAGTGGAGAACCGCCTCCACCAGATCATGATCTCCATCCACCAGAGCGCCTGCGAAACCGCCAAGGAATACGGCAAGCCCGGCAACTACGTCGTCGGTGCGAACATCGCCGGCTTCGTCAAGGTGGCCGACGCCATGCTCGACCAGGGCCTCGTCTAACCCACGGGCGCCTTCCGCCCCGGCGCCTCCGCGCCGGGGCTTTTTTTGTACCACATCCGCAGCCTTCCGCTCCGCCCCCAGGCTTTTTCGCCTCGATGAACGCCTGGCCGCTTTTTGACTAGTTATTATAATACATAGTCAACGGTTTTCCACACCATGGAAAAGAGTTTTCCACACTGTGGAAAACTCTCCCCTCGATACCAGCGAAAAACGGCGGATCGCCTTGTCAGATCGAACGCACGAGGATTTCCGCCAGCTCGTCGCGCGTCAGGACAATCGGGTTGGCCTGCGTTCCCGAGGCCACGGCCGCCCGCTCCACCAGCTGCGGAACATGCGAAGACTCTACGCCGCAAGCGCGCAAGGACGGCACGCCCAGCGCCGCCGTCAACTCTTTCACCCACTCCACGCCCTCTTCCGCAACCGCCTGCGCCCGGCCCGTCACCATGCGCGCCACCTCGTCGTAGCGCGCCAGCGCCGGACTCTGCGGCTGCCGTTGCCTCAACGCCGCGCGGTTCACGGCCATGGCATTCGGCAGCAGCGCCGCGCAAACCGCCCCATGCGGAGCCTTGAACATTCCCCCCACCACTCCCGCGAATCCATGCACCACCCCCAGCCCCGCATTCGCCAGCGCCAGTCCGCCGTACAAGCTCGCCAGGCACATGTCCTCGCGCGCGGCCATATCCCCTCCCTGCGCCCAGGCGGTCTTCAGCGACCGCGCCACGCGCAGGATTCCCTCGCGGCAGAGCGCGTCCACCAGCGGATTCGCGCGATTACACGTCAAAGGCTCGATCAATTGCGTCAGCGCATCCAGCCCCGTGCTGGCCGTGAGGACCGGCGGCAAATCCAGCGTCAGCTCCGGATCCACCAGCGCCACGCGCGGGATCATCGAAAAGCTTCTCAAACTGGCCTTCACCCCGTGCTCGGGCGAAGCCAGCACCGCGTTGCGCGTCACCTCGGACCCCGTGCCCGCCGTCGTGGGAATCGCCAGCAGGGGCAAGGAGGTCTTCGTCAGCGGCATGCCCTTGCCCACCACTTCCATGTAGTCCAACGGATCGCCGCCATTCGCCACCAGCACCGCGATGGCTTTGGCCGCATCCAGCGGACTCCCCCCTCCAAAACCGATCACGAAATCCGCCTGTCCTTCGAGGGCCTTTTTCACACCATCCCGCACGTTGTCCGTCGTGGGTTCGCTCCCGACCGAAAACACCGACGCCCCCACCCCTTCCTCCTCCAGCAAGTCCAATAGGAACCGGGCCCGCTCCGGATTGCGCCCGGACACGACCAGCGCCCGCCGACCCAGCTCGCGCGCCAACCGTCCGGCCCTCTGCCTCACACCCGCCCCGAACACGATGCGGGGCGGCGCTGAAAATTCAAACGGCATGGCGACCCTCACGCCTTCGGGTCCGGAAAAAAGACACCCTCGTACTTCACCGCCGTGCGCGGCTCCGCCATCATCGCCGCCACCGAATCGCGCCACCGCGCATAATGGGCCGTCGCCTTGTGCGCGGCTGGGGCCTCCGCCGTCCGGTACGCCTCCACCAGCGTGAAGCGCGTCGGATCGTCCGCCTGCTGCACCACATCGAAGCGCGCAATCCCCGGCTCCTGCAAGCTGTGCGTGGCGTTTTCAATCGTCGCGTTCCGAAACGCCTCCACGCTTTCCGGCTTCACATGGACATGAACGTGTACAACCAACATGGCAACCTCCTGTGTGCGCAAAGAATAATCCCGCCGCACTTCCCCCGTCAACGCACCTCAGACCGTCTGCCGGTTGTTCACGTGGCAATCCTCCAGATACGCCTGCAACACCGCCTCCGGCGTTCCATCCATCCGCGTCCGCCCCTGGTCGATCCAGACGACGCGGTCGCACAGTTCCTGAACCATGTGCGCGCTATGGGACACGATCACGACCGTCTTCTTGGATTCGATTTTTCGGCGCAGCAGCGCGGAGGAGGTTTCGGCAAACTGAGCATCCCCCACGCCCAGCACTTCGTCGATCAGCAGGATGTCCGGATCAATGTGGTACGCCGTCGCAAACCCCAGACGCACTTTCATGCCCGACGAATACGTCCGCAGCGGATCCTCGATGAAAGACCCCAGCCCCGCCAATTCGATGATGTCGTCCATGCGCGCCAGGATTTCGCGGCGCGTCATCCCCAGCAGCAGCCCGCTGAGGATGATGTTGTGGCGCCCCGACAGAAAGGGGTCGAACCCCGCCTGCAGCGAAAGCAGCGCCGCCAGATGCCCTGGATTGGTCACGCGCCCCCGGTCCGGACGGATGATGCCCGCCAGCAGCGAAAGCATGGTGCTCTTGCCCGCGCCGTTGCGGCCAATGATGCCCAGCGTCTCGCCGCGCCGGATCTCCAGCGACACGTCGTGCAGCGCCCAAAACGTGTAGTGCGCATGCCCGCGCATGCCCCGCCGCCGCGTGTAGCAAACGCCCACGTTTTCCAGCGAAATCATGCAATCGGGGGAGGCGTTGTTCATGGTCAGCAGATCTTGGGATATACCGTGTCGTTCCGGTGAATGACGTAGGCGCCACCCGCCGCCATCGCCAGGGAAACCAGCCCCACCGCCCCGACCGCTCCCCACTGCGGCCACTCGTTGTGAATCAGGATCAACCGGAAATTCTCCATCAGCACCGCCATCGGATTGAACGACAGCCAGCGGCCGAACGGGGCCGGAATGAACCGGAGATCGATCACGACGCCGGACAGGAAAAACAGCAATTGCAACCCGTGCGCCAAAAAAAGCCGGAAGTCCGGAAAAAACGGCGTGATCGCGGCGACGAAAAAAGTCGCCCCCAGAATAAACGTCAACTCGCACAACAAAACAAACGGCAGGGCCACGTAGCTCAGGCCCATCCGGCACCCCGAACACAGCAGCACCAGAACCAGGATCAACAGCACCACCCCGAATTTCGCCGTATCGGTCAGCACCATCGAACTGGGGAAAATGACTTTGGGCAGTCGGACCTGCTGCATGATCCCCGCGCCCAGCAGGATCGCATTCGCCCCCCGGTTCACCGTGTTGGCCATCCACCCCCAGAACACAATGCCCACGCACAGAAAGTGAATAAACGCACTGGAGCTTCCGGGATCGTTCCCGATCCGGGAAATCTGCGAAAAAACGATGTAGTAGATCAGAAGGCTAAACAAGGGGTCCAGAATCCACCAAATGAACCCCGCAAACGTGCGTTCGGCTTCCGACCGCAGTTCGGCGCAGGACTTGAAATAGATTAAGGTGAGTAAATTCCGAACCCGCATGACCACGCACCCGGTTGCCATTCAAACGGGCTATACCTATCATACCCCTTGGATTGTTTCAAGCGGCAACCAACAGAATGGCAGATGGTTGCAGATGTTTGCATTGACATCCGGACAGGCATCCGATAATCCGGTCCGGCAATATTCTTGCAACATGAAATCCTCCTTCAGCACGATTTCCCTTGGGCCTCGGGAATGAATATTCTTTTCGTCAACTACGGCGGATTCGACACCAACAGCATGGACCACATCGCGGGGTTTGCCAACCAACTCTGCGAATGGGGCCACGATTGCGCCGTCGCCGTTCCCGGCTCTCTCGACGGCATCCAGGACCTTCCTCTCTGCCGGTTTCGCGCCGCCACCCACAATGACGCGGCCCACGCGGATGGCCTCTTCCGCAACCGGCGCACTGCCGACATCCTCCACGCCTGGACCACTCGCGAACCCGTGCGCCAGTGCATATTGTCCGTTTTGCGCAAACAACCCGCACCCGCCGTCCTTCATCTCGAAGACAACGAGCAGCATATCGCCTCGCACATGTCCGGGATGGCGCCGGAGCCACTGAACCAAATGTCGGATCTGGAAATGCTGAACGAACCCTGGGGCCATGACCTCCTGACGAAATGGACCCATCCCCGGCGCGGCAACGATTTCCTGCAGTTGTGCGAAGGCTTCACCCTCATCACCCCCGCCCTGCAGGAGCTGATCCCAAAAGACCGGATCGGACAGCGCATTCATCCGGGCGTGGATTTCGGCCTGTTTCATCCCCAACCCGCCGATCCTGCCATGCGGGCGGCCCACGCCCGGCGGCCAAGTGAAAAGCTCATCGTGTATTGCGGCGGAGTCAACCGCCTGAATGAATCCGAAATCCGCACCCTCTATGAAGCCGTTGCCCTGCTGAATGAAGAAGGATACCCCTGCCAACTGCTTCATACAGGCCCCCCGGCCACCCTGGCCACGTTCCATGAATCCCTGCCCCGCGAACTCAAGGAACACGTCCAACACCTTGGATGGCTGCATAAGCGGGAGCTGCCCGCCATCATGGCGCTGGCGGATGTGTTCGTGCAACCCGGCTGCATCGGCCCCTACAATACCTATCGGCTTCCCTCCAAAATTCCGCAATTTCTGGCCATGGGCAAGCCCGTGGTCTTGCCCGCCACGAATCTGGCGCATGAATTGCGCGACGGCCATGACGCCCTCTTCCTTCAGGAGGGATCGGCGGCGGAAATCGCCACCCGGTGCCGCCAAATTCTGGACGATCCCTCCTTGGCGACCCGCCTGGGCGAAAATGCCGCCGCCACGGCCCGGCGCCTGTTCAACCAGGAAACCAACACCCGGACGCTGCTGGCCTTTTATGAAGAAATCCTCCGGAAACCAAATCCACGCCGGCACCACCTCCTCGATGCCCCGCATTCCGAGCGTACTCTGGCACTGGCCCGTCTCGTTGAACATCTGGCGGATGTTCCAGCCTTGCAGGAGCAGGGAAACCACCTGCTCCGCACCCTGATGTTGATGGAACAGGATGCCCACGCCTTGCCGATGCTGGCCCACTCCAATGCCGAAACTCAAAAACGCCTGTCCGAATTGCAATCGGCGCTGGCCCATCGGGATTCCGTCTTCCGCGCAATGAATACTTCATTTTCCTGGAAAGTCACCCGCCCCTTGCGCTGGCTCCATCATCGCGCATGGTCCCTCCTCGGACGCCACACGCTCGACCCCGCATGCCCGAAAACCCCGCACGATCCGGGAGCGCCGTGACCCATTCCCCTCCCGGCCGTTTTCTGGTCTTGACCACCGATTTGCCCTATTTCCCTGGCAAAATGGGACTCGACTTCTTCAACCTCCGCCACCTGGCCCGGCACCACGTGGTGGGCTTGGTCGCTCCGGAATATCCCCACCAGCCCCCCCAGGGACTCGCCAACCTGCGAAACGCCGTGACGGACTGCTTCCTATGGCCCCACAAGCCGCCGGACAAGCCCCAGCCCGAATTGTTCGACTGGACCCCTCAGCAGCTCCGTCCATGGGTCCGGCGCTGCCCCCAGTGGATTCGGCGGCTGGCATGGCGGCATCTGGCCGGTTTGTTGAACCATCCGGAAAGCGAAGCCGTCCTCCAAATCCACATCCTGAACAATTTGGCTCCCCAATTGCTCCATGCCTTGACCTCCCGGAATTGGCAAGCCGTCGTGGTCATCCAAAGCTCCTCCGCACCCTGGTTTTCCTATTTGCCGCGGCACCTCGCGCGCATTTGCTACTTCCATGACGTTCGCGCGGACTACCTTGAAATGCGCCATCAGGTTTCCCCCGCTGAAAAACAGTCCGCCTATTCAAGGTGGCTCCTGAAACGCCAAGTGGCCCGCCAGGAAATGCATTTGCTCCGCCACGTCGATGCCGCCGGCTTCGTGTCCGAGCGGGATCGCGAAGAAGCCCGTCGCCGCTGGAATCCGAACATCCCCTGCCTGGTTTCGCCCATCTCGGTGGATATGGAATACTTCCATCCGGCCCCCCGTCCGGGCACTCCGGCCCGTGCGAAAAATATCCTCTTCACCGGCCATCTGAGCCACCCTCCCAACGTAGACGCGGCCTGCCATCTCCTGCGCGACATCTGGCCTCTGATCCGCGCCGAATGCCCCGATGCCCGGCTGTTTCTGGCCGGTTGCCACGTGGCCGCCGAGGTCGCCGACCTGGCGACTCGAACGCCAGGCGTGACGCTGCTGCCCGACGTCCCCGATGTCCGCCCCCTGTTTCAACAATGCCACGTGTTTCTCGTCCCCATGCGCTTCGGCGGCGGCGTCCGACAGAAAATCATGGAAGCCTGGGCCATGCGGGTGCCCGTGCTATGCACCTCCATGGCGGCAATGGGTGCCGTTGCCCGCGATGGCCACAACTGCCTGATCCGCGACGTTCCCGCCGAATTGGCTGCAACCGCTTCCGCCCTGTTGCGCGGAGAGATCGATGCTGCCCCCATCGTGGAACGGGCCCATCAGGATGTGCTCCAATTTCATAGCGCTCCGGTGGCTTCGGCCCAGTTTGAAAAGCTCGTGATCGCCGGCCGCCAAAAAAAGAAAGAGGCTCGGTCCATTCGGATCCTGCACGATTTGCACTGGATGGACATTGGAAAGGCCGGCGGCATCGAACCCCTCGCGCATCATTTGATCTCCGCGATCGCCTGCGAAGATTCGCGCAATCAATATCGCTTGTATGGCCCCGGCCACACGCTGGCGGAATGGCGCTTTCCCCGCCGATTCCGGCATCGCTGTTTTGACAGTTCCCCCGAGGCCCGCCACGCTCTCGGCTTTCGCCACGGCCTCCAAAACGCCATAGCCGAATCCCTCGGCTATCCCATCCTCGGCCCCGAGTTGCTGAACCTGAAGCGGCTGGCGGAAATGGATTTCGACCTCGTTCATGCCCACGCCTGCTACATGCACCACAATTTCCATGCCGCCCCCCACGTGGTCCAGTTCACCGATTTGCAGCATTGGCACCATCCCGAATTTTTCACGGTGAACGAATGGGCCGAACGCGACCGCCTCTACCATGCCGCCGCCGTCCAGGCCCGGCACCTGATCGCGATTTCCGAATTCACCCGCCAGGATCTGCATCGCCGTTGGCAAATCCCCCTCGACAAAATCTCCACTCTCTGGCCCGGCCCCACGCTTCCGTGGCAGGCCGCCGCCCGCCCCCTGTTTCGCGCCCAGCAAAAGCGAATCCTCCAGCGCCTGCAACTCGACCAAACCCCGTTTTTTCTCTTCCCGGCCCATCCCTGGCCCCACAAAAACCATCGGTTTCTGCTGTCGTCTTTTGAACAAGCGCTTCCGGACTTGCCGGACGATTGCATCCTCGTCATGACCGGGCGCCCCCTGCCTCCCGATCACGAGGGGGCCGCGGAAATGGCCGAAGCCATCGCCCGCAAGCGCGTACGGCACCTGGGATACCGCACCCCGCTGGAAATGACGGCGCTCTTTTCCCAGGCGCTGGCCCTGGTGTTTCCATCCCTGTTCGAAGGATTCGGCCTTCCCTTGGTGGATGCGTTTTATGCCGGATGCCCCGTCCTCAGTTCCGATCGCGCCGCCCTCCCCGAAGTGGGAGGCGAGGCCGCCCTGTACGCCTCGCCCACCGATCGTACCGCCTGGGCCTCCGGCATGGCACGCCTCGCCGCCGACCCCGAGTTGCGCCGCGCCTGCATCGCCGCCGGCCATGCCCGCCGCGAACAATTCACGTGGCGCAAAACGGCCCTCCAAACCATCCAGTTGTACGAGCAGGTGTTCCATGGGCTCTATGAATAAACGGGAGCCACGTCATGCTGTTGTTTGAAATGGCTCGCCATCACGCCCGCCGCGCCCACGAATGGGCCGCCTCCCCCCGCCGCTGGACCCGCCGCTGGCATTTGCTCTGCACCCTGGTGCTGGCTCCCCGTTTTTATGCCCGCCGATTTCTGGTTCCCCACATGCGCCAGGCGTGGCTGGCCGTCCTGCGGTGGTTTGTCGTCCCAAAGGACACGTGAAGCCGTGCCTCCCCCCATCGTTTCCATCCTGATCCCCAATTTGAACAAGGCCCGCTTTCTGCCGGCCTGCCTCGAAAGTCTCTCCCGCCAGACCTATCCCCATTGGCACGCCATCGTCAACGACAGCCATTCCACCGACGGCTCCTGGGAAATCATTCAGGAAGCCTCGCGACGCGATCCCCGCATCTCCGCTTTCCAGGCCCCCCCCGACGGCATGTACCCCAACTGGAACCGCTGCCTGGAAAAAGCCACCGGCGACTATGTCTACGTGGCCACCAGCGACGACACACTGGAGCCCGACGGACTCCGGAAAATGGTCGACGCTCTCTCCCTCCATCCTGAATGCGGCCTGGCCCATTGCTGCCTCCGGAGCGTGGACGAACACGGCAAGCCCATCACGGATGGCACCGCATGGGACGACTTCCTCCACCTCTCGTTCTATGGTCCGCTCATCCGCCGCCCCCACATCCGAATCGCCCCCCACGATGGACTCCTGCATTTCACCCTGCACACCATGTACACCTCGGTCAACCAGCTCTTGATTCGGCGCGCTGTTTTCCTGCAGACCGGCCCCTTCAAAACGGATTGCGGTTCCATGGCCGATTTCGAATGGGGCATGAAGGCTTCGCTGCTCTTCAACACCCTTCATGTTCCCGAATATCTCGCCACGTGGCGGATCTACCGCGGACAAGCCACCACGGTCCACGAAAACTGGCGCACCTATCCACGCCTTTCCAAGCTGAACCAAATGGCCCGCCGCGCCTGGCGCGAAGCCCTCCGCATCCGGCCCGAACTGAAGCACTACGCCCCCTTGCCCCTCTATCGCTTCCATGGCCAACGCGAACTGCTCGATGACCTCTTCCAGAGTCCGCTCCATGGACTCCGCTTCTTCCGCGAACTGGGCACGCATTCCCTCCCCCTCGGGCCCGCCGCCCTCCTGCCGTTGTGCGAAAAACTTCGCCGCGCCGCCCTCGGCAACCCGCAGCCCCTCGCCTCGCTCGCCCCCTTCCAATGGCAAAACCAAACCGCCGTTCAACGCGATTATGGCACGCCGCTTGTCGTTGAACTACCGGAATAGCCCCAGCACCCGGCCAAGTCGATTCCACCCCTCGCGCATTTTCCAAAACGCACCGGACTGGATCCGGTTCAATTCCGCCTGCAACGCATCCCGCTGCGCCCGCAACGCCGCCAATTCCGGCTCCGGCTCCGCCGCCTCCGGCGGACTCGTGTTGTATTTTTGCAGCCACCAGCCATCGCACAACGGATGAAACACATCCGCCGCCGTCCGCCGGAAAAAGGCCGTTTGCTCCACCACCTCCACCAGCTCGAACATGTCATCCGCCTTCAGGAATTGCGCCAGGTTCCGGATCGTTGGAATCTGGATGTCATCCACGATCAGCAGGGCGCCGGTCTCCAGGTGCGGATAAATATAGTAGTACTCCAGATCCGGAAACGGATAGCCATGAGGCCCGTCGATCATGGCCAGTTGCAAAGGATGCTCGAAGCGGTGGGCCGGCAGCGTCTGCTGCGTAGGCCCCTCCACGAACTCCACCGTTCCCGGATTCAGCAGCGGACTGGAACGAACCCGGCTGATGCTTCCTCCCGCATCCACGGCAAACACCTGGTGATGCTCGCTCAAGTGGGAAAACAGCAGCGTCGTCCGCCCGGAGCCCGTTTCCATGGAGTGACGAATCGGACGCTGACCCGCATGGCGGACCAATGCATCCAGAACCGCGTTG
>CAYNHA010000177.1:0-13735 GCA_964397035.1 uncultured Verrucomicrobiota bacterium | reverse complement strand
GCGACTATCACTTATAATTATAAGTGATAGCTTGGAAAAAGGGCGGTGGGTAACGAAATGGGGGGCGGGGGCGACTGAGATGGGTGTGAAGAGTTCAGGTCAGGAGTTTGGCAAAGAGGCGTCGCGCTGTGGCGGTTGTTTGTGCAGCGATTTCGCGGGGCGTGGTGTGGCGGAGGTGGGCGAGGATGTGGCCGATGAAAGGGATATAGGAGGGTTCGGAGAGGAGTTTGCCGTTTTCGCCTACGAGATGGGGGGGGACGTCGTTGGGCAGGGTGGGGGGCAAATCGGGCGCATCGGATTCGATCAGGAAATGGCCGTTTTGAACTTGGGCGGCGTTTTCGCGGGCGCGGGAGTTCTGGGGGCGGGAGAGAGTGCCGCCAAACGAGATGTGCACATTTTTGGCGGCGAGGGCGGGGAGGGCGTCGGGAGGACCGGAGTAGGCGTGGATGAGGAGTCCGGCGGGATGGGGGGGGAGGGCGAGCAGGATTTCCAGCATGCGGGGCCAGGCGTCGCGGCAGTGGAGGCTGGCGGGGAGGGCGAGTTCGTAGGAGAGGTCGAGCTGGGAGAGGAAGATGGATTCGCGGTCGGCGTCGAGGTCATCGCCCATCCGGGCGTCGAGCCCAATTTCGCCGATGCCGGAGGGACGGGTGGCGAGGATGTCGCGGAGGGCTTGGAGCCAGTGGGCGCTTCGGTCCTGGATGAACCACGGGTGGATGCCGAAGGAGCAGATCACGAGGCCGGGATTGGCATCGGCGAGGCCGCGGACGGTGGGCCAGTCGGCCTCGCAGGTGGCGTTGACGTGAAGGAGTTCGATGCCGGCGTGACGGGCTCGTGCCAGCACGTGCGGCAGGTGCGGGGCCAGGCGCGGGTCCTGCAAATGGCTGTGGGCGTCGATCCAGACAAGATTTTTCGTGTTTGGCGGGATGGGGGATGGTATGCTCATGGGTGATATGGTGAAAAGGCCGTTCATTTCCGTCAATCCCCAAAAGGGACGCAGGGTGATCTTCGGGTTTCTGTGTGCGGCCCTGCTGGCCGGCTGCGGAACGTTCAGCCAGTATCCGATGGGCATGGAGCAGACCACGCTGTCGCCTTTGCGGGAGGGCAAAAAGACGGATTACCAGAAGACGTTTGGCAAGCGGACAAACGGGACGGCGCAGGTTCTGTTCTCGATGGAAATGGGACGCGTGGCGCAGTTGGAGGGGGATTTCGGGATTTCGCGGTCGGCCTTTGCAAGGGCGATTGCAGCGACGGAGGACCAGGACAACAAGGCGGCGATTTCGGCTTCGGGGGCGGCGGCCCAGACGGGGGCGGTGCTGGTCAACGACAAGGTGATCCCGTATCGGGCGCCCAGCTATGAGCGGACGATGGTTCACCACTACCAGGCGCTGAACTATCTGGCCATGAACGACGTGGTGGGTGCGGGCGTGGAGGTTCGCCGGGCCAATCAAGAACAGGAAGCCGCGCGGACCCGCCATGCGGGGGAGGTCAAGTCGGCGTCATCCAAGGAACAAAACGTGTCCCCGGACGAGAACCGCGATCCGAATCTGCTGTCGGTGTATGCGGGCCTCGACGAGATGGCGGGGTCGGTGAAGTATTCCTTTCAAAATGCGGCGACGTTCTATGTGTCATCGGTGATCTGGGAGATGCTGGGGGAACCCAACGATGCGTACATTGACTGCAAGAAGGCGCTCGAGATCTATCCGGAGAACCCCACGCTGCAGCAGGATGTGTTCCGGCTTGGCAAGCGGCTTGGGATGAGGGAGGACCTGGAGGATTTTTCGCGGCGTTTTCCCGGTGCGGCGAACACGCCTGCGGATGGATCTCCCGAGCTGAAGAAAAAGGCGAGGCTGGTGGTGCTGTACGAGGAAGGATTCGTTCCGGAGAAGTCGGAGGTGTCCATTCCGTATCCGCTTCCGGCGGCGGATTCGATCGGCATGGTGGCCCTGCCGGTGTATCAAAAGTTCGTGCCCCTGCCCGTTCCGGTGGGGGTGAGCGTGGGCGGGCGTGGTGTGGGCCAGACGGCGCCCATCTGCAACATGGCGGCGCTGGCGGTGCGTGGGCTGGAAGAGCAGATGCCGGGAATCCTGACGCGGCAGGTGGCGCGCGCGGTGACCAAGGCGGTGGCGTCGAAGGCGGCCAAGGATGCGGGGGGGGACTGGGGTGAATTGGTGGCAACCCTTTACAATGTGCTATCGGAGCAGGCCGATTTGCGGAGCTGGTTGACGTTGCCGGCTCATATCCAGATCCTGAGCGCGTGGGTGGATCCGGGAAAGGAAACGGTGGCGCTGGGCGGGGGAGGGGGAGGAGCCGTCTGGTCGGGGGACGTAACCCTGAAGGCAGGGAAGACGACTTTGGTGTATGTGACGCACATTGATTTGGCTGTATTTTCACATGTAATGGTGCAACCATAAGGCTGGAGACAGCAAAGGAGCGGAAAATGAAGAGAGTCTGGACAGCGGTTTTGTTGGGAGCGGTGTTGGGTGTTTCGGCGGCGCAGGCAGCGCCGCGGGCGGCCCTGTTTGTTCAGAACCGGGCCGGGGCGAATTTGGAGGGGCAGTTGGACACCTTCAATGATCTGGTCAGCACGCGCCTGACGGATGCGGGCTTTGAGGTGATCCGGCCTCAGGATGTGATGGAGCGGTTTGCGGAGTCGAGGGATGACCAGTCCCAGGAGGTGCTTCGCCAGGCGGTGGAGGTGTTGCAGACGGTGAAGTCGGAAGGCACGGCGGACGAACCCACGCAGGCTGCCTCTGCCCTGCGGCTGGCGCAGATGATGAACGCGGACTATCTGGTGTTTGCCTCGCTTGTCTCGATGGGCGAGAACCGGACGAGCGTTCAAGCCTATGGTCAGAGCCAGCAGCAGACCGTCACCACGTTGCGCGTGGCGCTGCGCGTGCTGGAGGGGGGCGATGGCGCCCAGTTGTATGGCGACGTGATTGCGGTGAACGAAAAGATTGCGCAGAACGCCAATATCCAGGTGCAGGCGGGCGACCAATTGAATTCGCTGCTGGACCGCGGCGCGGTGGAGCTGGCGGGGCGCGTGCAGGGCAGCATGGCCAAGATCGAAGCGGCCAAGCCGGCCCCCAAGGCTTTGGCGAACGTGACGGTGACCACCACGGCGGAAGGCGCCACGGTGGAAGTGGATGGTGTGGCGGTGGGAACGGCTCCCGGCGCGTTTCAGCTCCGTCCGGGTGTGCACCGCATGCGCGTGGCCAAGGAGGGATATGCCACGTGGGAGAAGAGCGTGAACGTGGCGGACGGGCAGGTGTTCAACGTGGCGATGGAACTGTCGGCCGAAGGGCTTGCGCGCAAGGGTGAGCTGGAAGAGCAGGCCCGCATCGATGCGATTGCCCGCGAACAGAGCGCGGCCGATGCCCAGGCCACGACCACGCTGGCCGGCGGCGAGGCGGCCCAGGCCAGCAACAGCTATATCCGGTTGGAAGGAATGCCCCAGTCGCTGTCGATTGGAGATGCCGATGGCAAAAAAGATGCCAATTTGATCAACGTGATTCAGCAAGAAAGCAAGTGACGAGGAGAATGGAAAAATGAAAATGAAATGGAGTCTGGGCCTGTTGGCTTTGGTGGCGGCTTTGGCGGCGGGGTGTGCTTCGCCCAATACCTCCGGGATCACCGTGGGGGAAGAGGCGGATGCGGATGGAATCATGCAGCAGGTTCTTCAGGTCGACAATGCCAAGCTGGCCAAGCACCTCAAGGTGGACGACATGACCACGGGTCAGACCAAGAACGGGTTGATGAAGGCCAGCGTGAAACTGACTTCGCGGATGAACAAGACGTTTGTGGCCCAATCGAAGTTCGCCTGGTTCGATGAAACGGGTGCCGAGATCGATCCCGACACCGATCCCTGGCGCCCGCTGGTGCTGAGCGGCAAGGAAACGCGCACCATTCAGGGGGTGGCCCCGGATGCCCGCGCGGTGTCCTTCAAGCTGCGCGTACGGGAAGGCGAGAAGACGCGCTGGATCGTCAAATAGCGGTTTTCAACAAGGAAAATGGATATAAATAGAGAAGGGGCCCCGTGCCCCGAGGGAGACATATGAAAGAAGCACTGAAACTGGTTTCGATGGCCGGCCTGCTGGCCCTCTTCGCGTCGGGTTGCGCGACAACGGTGGAATACGGCGATGAAACGTCGTCCAAGCCCATTGCCACGGGGTTTGGTTCGTCCGATCTCCAGCAGATTGCGGCGAAAATGGTGGACTCGCTGCTGGTGGACGAAGCCATTGAGGAAATTTCGGTCAACGGACCGCCTCTGCTCATCGTGGACAAAGTGAAGAACAAGACGACGCAGCACATCGACACGGAGTCTATCACCGACAGCATCCGAACGAAGCTGATTCGTTCCCGCAAGTTCAGCTTCCAGGACCGCACCACGGAGGGGGCCTTGAACGAAGAGCTGGCCTACCAGCAGGTGGCCTCGAAGGATCCCGTTGCCTCTGGCCAGCAGGATGCTCCCCAGTATATGCTGACGTCGAACTTGTCGGAGATCGAGCAGAACCAGGGTCGCTTGCAGGATGTTTACTACAAGTACACCATGAGTCTGCGCGATTTGAAGTCGGGCCGCCTCATCTGGGCCGATGAAAAGGAAATCCGCAAGCAGAAAACCCGTTCGATCTTTGGAGGCTGATCATGAAGAAAGCAATTGTTTCGTTTTGTCTGATGTCCCTGCTGGCCGCGCCTGCCCTGGCGATGACGGTGTCACCCCTTCAACTGGGCGTGTGGGGACCGAACATTCAACTGGTTTCCGAACACACTCCCGTGGTGGGGGTGCGGCTGAATGTGGCCATGAGCGACAACAAGGAGGTCATGGGCGTCGACTTCGGCCTGGTGAGCCGTTCGGGGCGCATGGACGCCATTCAGCTCAACCTGGCGAACTTCGTCGACACGGATTTCAATGGACTCACGCTGGGTCTGTTCAACCAGATGGGTTCGGTGTCCGGGGTGCAGGCCGGATTATTCAACAACGTGGCGCATGACATGAATGGCTTCCAGTTTGGGCTGTTCAATGTGGCGGACGATGTGTCCGGTTTCCAGATCGGACTGATCAACCGCACCATGTCGATGAGGGGCATCCAGATCGGGTTGGTCAACCAGATCGAGGAAGGGCCGATCACGTTCTTTCCGTTCCTCAACGCAGCCTTTTAGGTGCTGAAGATCGGGAATATTGGCAAGGAGACGGTGATGCGGCAGAGATGGTCTCGGCGGGTGGCGTTGGGGTGCGTGGCAGTTGTGTTGTCGGCGGGCGGAACCGCCCTGCAGGCAGCGGAGGTGGCGGCCCCGGTTCAGGATCCGGTTCCGTTGCGGCATGCTGTGGCGTGTCCTCCCTTCAAAGGGGACGCCGATCTGGCCGATGCCTATCATGCCGAGATGGTGAACATGCTGAAGGCCACCGATGGGATTGAATATCTGGAGGGGGCCCGGGCGTCGACTCGCCGGGCTCCCGAATTCACCTATCGGATCAACGGCTCCATCCTGCAAAACGAGGAGGGCCAGTCCTTCGTGGTGGTGACGCTCATGGACGATGCGCGCAAGGAGCAGATTGCCTCGCATGTGGCGCCGGCCTCGACAGAGCCTTCTGCGATCGAGGCTTGGAAACGGACCATACAGGCCGACATGAAGCGCCGTTCTTCCCGGTTGCCGTTCGAGTGCCGTGTGCGCCGCCAGCAGGGGCAGGTGTCTGTGTCGCTGGACCGCGGATTGGGCTCGGGCCTGCAGCCGGGAATGATCCTGTATGTTTCGATCGACGAAGAACCTCTGATGTCTCCCGTCACGGGGGAAATCATTGGCCGGGATTCGCCGCGCGCGGTGGGGCAGATCGAGGTCTTCCGCGTGATGGAAAACACGGCATATGCCCGCCCTTATGGGGAAACGAAACTGCCGCGTTTTGCGAAGCTGTTCGCGCGGGCGTTTTGAAGTCCGTGTAGTTTTTTTGAACCCCGTTTTCGCCTGACGGCGGAGACGGGGTTTTTTAGTCGTCTGCGGTGACGCGCAGGTGGTCCATGATGAACTGCCGGCGCTCGGGGGTGTTGCGTCCCATGTAGAAGCGCAACAGGTTGGGGATGTTGTGCTCGTGGGCCACCACCACGGGCGTCAGGCGGATCTGAGGGCCGATGAAATGCACGAATTCGTCGGGATTGATTTCGCCGAGTCCTTTGAAGCGGGTGACTTCGGATCCGCGAAGGGATGAAATGGCGGCATCTCGCTCCTGCTCCGAATAGCAGTAGCGGGTTTCCTTCTTGTTGCGGACGCGGAAGAGAGGGGTTTCGAGAATGTAGAGATGTCCGGCCAACACGACGGGCTCAAAGAAGCGAAGGAAAAAAGCCAGAAGCAGGTTGCGGATATGCAGGCCATCCACATCGGCATCGGTGGCCATGACGATTTTCTGGTAACGCAGTCCGGCGAGGGATTCCTCGATGTTGAGCGCGCGCATGAGGTTGTACAACTCTTCGTTGGTGTACATCACGTCGCGGTTCAGCTCGGCTACGTTCAGTGGTTTTCCGCGCAGGGTGAAAACGGCCTGGGAGTGGACATTGCGGGTTTTGGTGATGGAGCCGGCGGCGGATTGGCCTTCGGTGATGAAAATCATGCTGTCGAGCCCGCGCTTGCGCTTGGGGTCGAGATGGTTCTTGCAATCCTTGAGCTGCGGAACGCGAATGCTGACGGCCTTGGATCGTTCCCGGGCCAGCTTTTTGACGGTTTGCAACTCCTTGCGAAGGGCTTGGGTTTCTTCGATCTTCTTGACGAGAACGCCAGCGGCATCGGGGTTGCGGTGCAGGAGGTCGGCGACCACGTCGCGGATTTGCGCCACCAGATCGGACCGGATTTCCGTGTTGCCGAGCTTGTTTTTGGTTTGCGACTCGAAGACGGGATCCTTCAGGCGGATGGCGATGGCGCCCACCATGGATTCGCGGACATCGTCGCCGTCGAACTTGGCCTTTGCGAATTCGTTGACGCCCTTGAGGAAGCCTTCGCGGAAGGCCGACAGGTGCGTGCCGCCGTCGGACGTGTATTGCCCATTGACGAACGAAAGAAACGTCTCGTTGAACCGCTGGGTGTGGGTGAAGGCGATTTCCAGGGTGTTGGAACGGTGGTGGAGGGGGCCATAGACGGCCTCTTCCCCGACTTCTTCGAGGATCAGGTCCGTCAAGCCGTTCTCGGATACGATTTCGGCGCCGTTGTAGACGAGGACCAGTCCCGCATGCAGACAGGAATAGAGGCGAAGGCGGCGCTGGACGAGCTCTTCCAGATAAACGGCCTTTCCGAAAATATCCGGATCGGGCTGGAATTCGATGAGGGTGCCGTTGGGGACGCCGGGGCACTTGCCGGACAGGTTTTTCTTCAGCACACCGCGTTCAAACTGAGCCCCCGCCGACTGGCCCTCGCGGTGCGACTGGACCAGAAACGAGGAGGAAAGGGCGTTGACGGCCTTGGTGCCCACACCGTTGAGTCCGACGGAAAACTGGAAAACGTCGTCGTTGTACTTGGCGCCGGTGTTGATGTTGGACACGCATTCGATCACCTTGCCCAGGGGAATGCCGCGGCCATAGTCGCGCACACGAACCTTCGTTCCCTCGATCGTGATCTCGACGCGCTTGCCGAAGCCCATGATGAATTCATCGACGGCGTTGTCGATGACTTCCTTGAGCAGGACATAGATGCCGTCGTCGTGCTGGGTGCCGTCGCCCACGCGGCCGATGTACATGCCCGTGCGCTTGCGGATGTGCTCCAGCGGGGAGAGGGTCTGGATCTTGCTTTCGTCGTAGGTATGCGGAGATTTGGTCATGGGCTGACCCCACTGGGCGTAGACAGGGCGGAGGGCAATTTGTGGAGAACCACTTTGGGATTTTTCTCTGTGAAATATTTCAGTTCCCATTCCGCGCAGAAGAGGGCGACGGGGCGGTTGCGCGAGTCCAGGGCCAGGCGGCAACTGCTGGGAAGCATGTCGGCGGTGACGGGAGTTCCTGCTTCGTCGACCCAGCGAAGGATGGACCAGGGGGCGGGTTCCAAGCGGGTGGTGGCGCCGTATTCCGTTTCGAGCCGGTATTGCAGCACTTCGAACTGGAGCGGTCCCACGGCACCCAGCAGCGGCACGCGCTGAACGGAGTCGGGGATCAGGAATGCTTGAACGGCGCCTTCTTGCAGCAGGTGGTCCAGTCCGGCGCGGAACCGCTTGAACTGGGCGGGGCTGGAATGGTGGAGATAGGCGAAGCATTCGGAGGCAAACTGGGGCAAGGGATCGTAGGCAATGGCGGGGTCTTCCGTCAGGGTATCGCCGATGCCGAATTCGGGATGGCCGACCAGGCCGATGACATCGCCGGGATAGGCTTCGTTGACGGTTTCGCGCTCGCGGGCGAACACCTTGCGGGAATTGGACATGCGGATGGTTTTGCCGGAGCGCGGATGCAGCACCTTCATGTCGCGCGCGAAAACGCCGGAACAGACGCGCAGAAAGGCAATCTGGTCGCGGTGGTTCGGATCCATGTTGGATTGAATCTTAAAGATGAAACCGGAGAATTGCGGATGGTCGGGCGCGACAACGAGTCCGCCGGCCTTTCGCGGCGTGGGCGGAGGGGCGAATTGCAGGAAGGCGTCCAGCAGCAGTTGGACGCCGAAATTGTTGATGGCGCTGCCGAAAAAGACGGGGGTCATGTTGCCGGACAGAACGGCCTGTTCATCGAACACTTCGCCCGCGGCATCGAGCATGTCGAGTTCTTCGACGAGGGCATGGAACGATTCGGGCGTCATGCGTTCGCGCACCTGTGGATCGGTGACGGCATGGAGGGCTTCCGGCGCCCGATAGGCCCCGCCAACGGTGCGCTCGAAGAAGTGCGCCAGCTTGCCCTGGCGGTCGTAGACGCCCCGGAAATCGGGTCCGTCGCCCAGCGGCCAGTTCATGGCGCAGACGCTGAGCTGGAGGGTGTTTTCGATTTCGTCGATGAGCGACAGCGGATGCTTGGACGGACGGTCCAGCTTGTTCATGAAGGTGAAGATGGGAATGCCGCGCATCCGGCAGATCTCGAACAACTTGAGGGTTTGGGTTTCGATGCCCTTGGCGGCGTCGATGACCATGATGACGGCATCGACCGCCATCAGTACGCGGTAGGTGTCTTCCGAGAAATCCCGGTGGCCGGGGGTGTCGAGCAGGTTGATCACGTAGTCGCGGTATTCAAATTGCAGCACCGTGGAGCTGACGGAAATGCCGCGCTGCTTTTCCAGTTCCATCCAGTCGGACGTGGTGGCGCGCTGGTTCTTGCGGGCGGTGACGGAGCCGGCGAGCTGGACGGCGCCGCCGTACAGCAGCAGCTTTTCAGTCAGCGTTGTTTTTCCGGCGTCCGGATGCGAAATGATGGCCAGCGTACGCCGCCGGGCGGTTTCCTGCGCGGTGCTCATGGGACACTCTGGTTGGAAAGGGGTGGATTCATGGAACCCGCGGAGTTTTCCACACTGTGGAAAAATTGCGAGCCGTTTTTCCACACTGTGGAAAACTTTTTTCCACACCGTGGAAAACCGGGGCGGCCGAAAACGTTTTCGCGCGCTTTACAAACGCGGAGGGGTTGGGGTAGATTCCCCCCGTTCAAACAACAACCGAGAGGTGGAATCATGATGAAAAAAGCTATTTTGTTTATGAGTGCGGCCGTGTTGTGCGCGGGTGCGGCGTTCGGCGGCCTGCTGAGCGAGGATCCAGGCGAGCTGACGGTGGCCGGCCAGTACTGGTATCCCGATGCCGGCAATTTCACGCTGTGCGACTCGGGCTATGGCGCTTCGGTGATCTATCGCGAGTGGTTCCGCTTTCCGTGGGGCGTGGGCGTCAATCTCGGACTGGCCCAGTGGCAGGTGGATCGAGGTTCCAATGCCTACAAGTATGACCAGTTGACGGACTATAAGGGCGATTTGATGCTGATTCCGTTCGGTGCTTCGCTGTATTTCAGCGCGATCGATTGGGACAACTGGAACCTGAACCTGGAAACCGGAATCCAGTATGTGTTCGTGGATTCCAGCGCCAGCGTGTTCAACAACGAGGCGGGCGTGGAGCGCTATCAGGATGTCGACATTGGCGACGCGGTGATTTGGAACATCGGCGCGGAATACGAATACATGCTGACGGAAAATATTTACGTTCTGGCGGGCATTGGCTACCAGGTCGATGTGATGACGGCGGACACCGAATACAACGGGAAATCCACTCGGGCCACTTCCTTCGAGGGTACGTACGGCCGCCTGGGCGCCAAGTTCTTGTTCTAACGCGTTGCCCATCGGCAGCAGAATGGCACGTCCCGGGAGAAATCTCGCGGACGTGCTTTTTTTGGATGAGAGGAGAATGGGCATGATTCGCTGCTATTTGCCAAGGGATCAATGGGTCGGTGCCGAGGCGGTACTGGATGAAGAGGAATCGAAGCATCTGGCTTCGGTGATGCGGGTGCAGGCGGGGGACCGGATTGAACTTCTTGACGGGGAGGGGCGTGTGGGGGCAGCCGAAATTTTGCTGCCCCACAAAAAGCGGACCTCCATCCGGATTTTGTCCCAACGGAGGATGGAACCGGTTGTTCCGCGCAAGATTTTGATCCAGGCGCTGGTGCGGGAACAGAAGATGGATTGGATCATCCAAAAGTCGGTCGAGCTGGGGGTTCATGAAATTTGGCCGTTGCAGGCCGATCACGCCGTGGTGAGGATTCGTCCCGAAGAGGCGGCGAAGAAATCGGCGCGCTGGCAGGCGATTGCGATGGGGGCGTGCAAGCAAAGCGGGAATCCGTGGATGCCGTTGATTGCGCCGGTCCGCGGGCTGGGCGATGTGCTGAAGGCGCTGCCTTCTTCCGGTGCCGCCTGCTTTGGCGCGTTGCAGGAAAACGCCATCCCGCTACCGTCTTTGCTGGGGCGTTTGCGGGCGGAGAATTGTCCGCAGATCGCCCTGTTCATTGGGCCGGAGGGGGATTTCAGCGCAGGGGAAGTGTCGGCGCTGCTGGCCGCAGGGGTGCAGCCGGTCACTCTGGGGCCGATTGTGTTTCGCGTGGAGACGGCATCCCTTTTCATTTTGTCGGCCGTGCAGTATGCTTGGATGTAATTGAAAGGAACCATAACCATGAGCGAACTCAAACCCCAAGCCTTCACCATCCATGGCGGAACGGCCCACACGTTCACCCAGTTGCCTGCACCTGGCTCCCAGGCTCCGGCCCTGCATCTGGCCGATCAGGAATTCAAAGATTGGACGCTGGAGGATTTTCCGGGAAAGAAAAAAATTCTGAACATCGTTCCGTCGCTGGATACACCGGTGTGCCAGCTTTCGGCCAAGAAATTCAACGAAGAGGTGGCCAAGCGGAGCGATGTGGTGGTGCTGACGATCTCGGCGGACCTGCCGTTTGCGCAGGGCCGGTTTTGCTCGACGCTCAAGACGCCGAACGGCAAGTTTCTGTCCACGTTCCGCTCTCCCGAGTTTGGAATGGACTATGGGACGCTGATCGTGGAGCACGCCCTGATGGGCTTGCAGGCGCGCGCGGTGGTCGTGCTGGACGAGAAGAACAACGTCCTCCACAGCCAGCTGGTTCCGGAGCTGACCCACGAGCCGGACTATGCGGCGGCGCTGGCGGCGCTGGGATAGCCGACGCTCAGGGGAGGGCGGGGGCCATGCGGTAGTATCGGTTGCTGGCGGGTGGAGGATTGGTGTCGATCCACTCGCCAGTGCCGATGGAAAGCTGCTGGGTGATCCAAGCGCTTCCGATGAGGTCGTCGCAGTAATGGATTTGATATGTGCGCCCGGTTGAAAAGAGCCATGAGAGAAATGGCGGATTGGTTTGTTCCATGTTGATGGACATCATTTGGGGGTAGGAGGCGGGATTGGTGGGATCGGTGTCGGCGATGTATTCCTGCCAGGAGGGAAAGCCGTCGGGCTCTGCGTCGTCCGTGGCAGCCGCATCATAATCGTTGGTCCAGCCGAATTGCGCCAGCCACCATTCGGGGGTGTTGTTCGTTGCGAGGTTTTCAGCGAAATTGGCCTGAACAAACTTGGGGGCATCCAGCAGCAGGTTGAGTGGGTTGTTGGTGGAGCTGACGGAACCGGTCCAGTTGGCGAAATGGTAGTAGCTGTTGGCGCTGGCCGTGATCTGGGTGGTGGTTTGGGCGGCCTGCCAGGAGGCGGCGACATCGACGGATCCGCCAAGGCCGGCGACGGTGTCGAGCCAGTAGTTCGTGTTCCAGAGCCAGGTGAGGGTGGCATCGTTGGTGACCGTCAGGGTGAAGTTGGTGGTGGATCCGCTGGCGGGGTCGTTTCCTTCCATGGCCCAGCCGATACAGACGAGCTGGGTTCCGCCGGCGGAGGCGGGCACGGAGATGGACGGGGTGAGGTTGGTGTTGGGGGGATGGATGTGGAACCCAACGGCGGGATCGGGGGTGCCGTGGTCAGAAGCGATGGTCAGGGTGTAGCCGCCGGTGCCTGAGAGGAGGAGATTGGTCTGCGGCAGGATGGCGTCGCTGGAGAAGGAGATGGAGGCTGAATAGTTACCGGGGGAGGGAGGGGTGAAGACCATGGCGAAATTGGAGATGCCGCCGGCTTCGATGGCGGAGGGCATGTTGACGACTTGAAAGGCGGAGGCGCCGGGGCCGTTGGTGGTCCAGTTGCTGATGGAGAGGGGGGCGGGGCCGTTGTTGAGGAGAGAAAAATAATTGGTGCGCGCCTGTGCCCAAGCGCCGAGTCCAAAGTCGGTGCCTTTGGCGAGGCTGGCCGGTTCCCCGTTGGTGATGGCGGCGCTATTGGTGCCGAGCAGGGCGAGCTGGGGGGAGGCGTTGCAGACGATGATGGGAATCGTGAGTCGGGATTGGGCGGCGACGGCGGAGCCATCGCGGGCGACGAAATCGAGCGTGTGGAGGCCATCGGGGAGGTTGGTGGTGTTGACGGTAGCGGTGGCGGAAAGGATGTCGTTTGTGGGGCGAACATGGAAGAGGATGGAGGCGCGCGGGCGAAGGTCGTCGGCATAGTCGTCCATGAAACTGGAAAAGTTGACGTTGGTGACGAGGCCGGAGTTGTTACTGACGGCATTGACGATGTAGTCGATTTGGATGCCCCAACCGTCGGGGCCGGGGGTCCGGGCAAAAAGGCCACCGGAATACCGGCTGGGGGAAGACGAAAGGCGGTCGTAGCGGACGCCGTTGGTGGCTTGGAGGGTGGCGTTGCTACTAATGGCGGTGCGCAGGCGCTCGAGCAGGCTGATCACGCTTTCATTCTGGGCGGCGAGGATCTGGTTGCTGACGGAAACGCCGTTGGTAAGGGTGAGGACGCAGATGACGGTGTCGCCCGCGTTGGCGCCATTGGTGGTCCAAGCGTAAAGCGAGATATTTTTCCGGGCGGGATATACGGAGGGCACGAGGTTGGTCGCCGCCAGGCCGATTCCGAGCGTAAGGGCGCTGGCCGTTCCTTGCGAAACGGAAGCGGTCACCGGCGAGTTGTCTCCCGCGTGGTTGAATGCCTTGTAGATTAACTGCAGACGGTCTCCCGAGGCATTGGCCGAGACCATCTGGTTGGAGTCTGCGTTGACAGCGACGGCGAGGGCGGTAACGGCGTCGAAAAGGGTGTGTTGGTTAGCGACGATGGCGGTGTTGGTGAAGCCGAAAACAGCGATGGACAACCGGTTGCTTGGTGTCGTGCCGACGCTGGCGAGATTGGTGTGGAACCTCCCGTCCAAGTACAGATCAATGGAGGTGGACGGCACGCCGTTGGAATGGGCGGAAGCGGAAA
>CAYNHA010000176.1:0-8766 GCA_964397035.1 uncultured Verrucomicrobiota bacterium | reverse complement strand
GCCCGGCAAATCCGCTGCCGGTAGTCCAATCCCGTCGCCACATTCGATGCTTTCATGCTCCCCATCCTAGCGGGAGCCGGATCGATCGACAACAGGATTGCACCCTTTCCCGTCCTGGCGTAAGGTACCTGCGTTTTCCGGGCGGTTAGCTCAGTTGGTCAGAGCGTCACGTTTACACCGTGAATGTCGGGGGTTCGAGCCCCTCACCGCCCACCATCCTGGATTTTGGCTCTCCACCGAAATTCCGGACGGCTAGCGGGTTTTGCCTTCCGGCACGTAGACGACTTCCCCCGATGAAAGCTGGTAGGCCACGCCCAAGCGGGTTCCTTCTCCGGTGCTGGAATCGCGCGTGGGACGATAATGCGTCATTTTCATGGCATTTTGCAGGTCCAAAACGGGAATGCGGTCCATCGGCTGCGCATCCGTCGGCGCGCACGCCTGAACGTTGTGCAAATAGCCGAACAGGGCCAGCAACAAGGCCACGGAAAAGGCCACCCACACGTCCAGCAGGTTCAAGAGGCCCGCTCCCGGATCCTCTTCGCCGATGATGTCCCATCTGCGCGGCTTGCGTTTCATGGCGCACCCGTCTTCGCGGCCAGCCGCTGGCAAATGAATTCCAGGTCGCACAAATCCCGCGCATACCACGCGCGACGCACCAGGCCAATGGCGTACGACAGGGCGCCGACCAGCACGCCGATCACGGTGGTCGTGAAGGCCACCACCAGATTCTGCGCCATTCCCTGCATGTCGCCGGCTGCCAGCCCAGCCAGGGCGGGCCCCAGCGGAATCAGCGTCCCCATCAGACCGAGCATCGGCCCCACGCGAGTCAGCAGGGACAGCCGCGCCATGCCGTCCGTGATGCCATGCTCCAGCTCCGCGATGGCATGGGCCAGAATATCCGCTTCCGCCGTGCCGGGACCGGCATGCGCGTAAAACGCGGCTGCCAGTCCCGTCCGGGCCGACTGCAACGCCACCCACAACCGGGCCGGCGCCTCGCCGCGCTTGGCAGTGGCCAGGCAGCGGTCCAGCGTGTTCCGCGTGCCACGACGCGCCACCGCCTCGCGCAGGAATCCTCCGAAAAGGATCACGGTCCAGCCCAGAAACAACAGCAACACCACGATCACCGGAACCAACAGAACGTTGCAGAGGGTGAATAGCAATCCGATCAGTCCGTTCATTGGATCGTTCCCTTCCGGCGGACGAAGCCGTAGATCAACAGCACGGGGAATACGCCACCGGCCACCGGCCAGAGCAGCGCACGCCAATCGCGTTTCGCCTCTGGCACAGGCTCGAGCTTTTTGCCCGTGACCGCTCGGGATTCCGGTGTTGGAGCCACGCCGCTCGCAGGCGTCTCCGTCTGGGCGGGCGCGGGCGCCGTGCGCGTGGCCCGGTATTCCGCCAGCAACTCCTGCGCCTTCGCATCGCCGGGCACGTCCAGCGCGCCTTCGATGAATTTCCGGAACGCCGCATTCCCGCCGCCGCGGATTCCGCTGTTTTTCCCGAACCGGACGACCGAGCGGGCGTGGGCCTCGGCGATTTCGCGCACCGTGGCCGCGTCCGGGCTCCAGTACCCCTTGCGGACGGTTTCCAGCAGGACCTGGGTCATCCCTTGGAATGCCTGCGGATTGTTTTGGTCGAACCATTCCCGGATGCGGAGGTTCTTGCTGTCGCGGACGTAGACATCCACCACTTCCTGCCAGTTGTCGGCGGACACGCTGTTCTCGCGCATGATTTCCCAGCCCAGCATGTTCGATACGTGGACGGCGACCTGATCCGCGCCCGCGTAGCCTTCCTTCATCATGCCTTCGATCCATTTCCGGTTGAACAGGCGCACGCGGAAATCGCTCTCCAGCGCATCTTCGGCCCGCACCATCCGCACCTGGCCGGCATCGCGCACGTCGGCGAGATAGAATTCGGGTTCCTTCCCCGTCAGGTGCCGGATGGCCTGCGCGAGGCTGCCGTCGATGTACCACGTGTACTTGTTGGCGAGCGGGCTGGACACGGTGTCCGCCCAGCTCCGGATGACCATTTCGGCCCCCTGGATGGTGCGCTCGTAGGCTTCGGGTGCGTTTTCTCCCCAGGCGTTTTCGGTGTAGACATACTGGCTCTGCTCCAGATAGGTCCGCATCAGGTCCGCGCGGTCGTTCCATTCGCCGGTCTTTTCCGCCAGATAGTAGTACCAGGCCGAACCATTCTGGCCGGGCGGGCTGCCGAACATCCGGGCTCCGGCCAGCAGTCCCGCCCGCGCCGGATCCATTCCGCGCTGTTCGAGTTCCGCCGCCACCCGCAGCGTGTTTTCGCGCACGAAGTTGTCCGGCTCGTCGAGCGCCGCCACCCGCCGGACAGCCTGGTCGATCAGGCGCATGCGGGTCGGCAGTTGGTCGCGGTAGTAGCTCCGCGCGGACAGGAAGACATCCATGCGCGGCCGCCCCAGCTCGCTTGCCGGAATCACCTCCACGTCCTTCACCAGCCGCTTCGCATCCCACACCGGCCGCACGCCCATCAAATACAGAATCTGGGATTCGATGACGCCGTAGTCCCGATAGGACGAAAACGAGTTGAGGCTGAACGCGATCTTGCTTGGATAGCGCCCCTTTTGCTCCCGCTGCGTCCGCAGGATGTCGTCGATCAGTCGCGTGCCGATCTCCCACGACTGTGGAGTGGGGATTTCTTCCGGATTCACCACGAACAGGTTGCGCCAGGTGGGGATCGAGCCGGGATTCCGGTCGGGGCTGTTGGCCGGACCGGGTGGTACGAAACGCCCCTCCAGCGCCCCCATGAGGTGGTCGATCTCCTGCCCCGTCTTCCGGTAGTCAGCGTCCATTTGCACCATCAAGTCGAAACCGTCCTGGACAAGCTTCGGCAGCGCGTCGCCCACCGCGCAACCCTGGGATTGCGCGGCTTCCAGCGGCGTCAGGTTCCGCAGCAGCACCGCGTCCAGCGCCTCCTCCGCCATTTTCCGCGCCGCGGATTCGGTCAGCGCCTCCGCGCCGGCCGGCACCGGCAGCAGCGCGCGGTAGCCGTCGAGAAATTGACTCCCCGCGCACCGCACCAGATAGGGCGTCAGCAGCTCGCGGGGCGGCACCTCGCCCAGCACGTGCAGGCTGGCGGGCATCCGCTCGTTGGCAATGGTTTCGAGGTAGCGGGTCAGTTGTCCCACTTCGTCGGCCGTCGGCCGGCGATCGCCGCTCAAATCCATATGCAGGTCACGGTCGAGATGCTGCTCGCGCATCTGGCGGCCGATGCCTTCCAGAAATTTGTCCCGCAGCGCACCCTCCTCCAGCGTCTCCCATTTCTGGACGTCGGCTTGCAGGTTCTTGAGGTCGTCGGACAGCTCCGCCGCGACCAGCGGCGGCGTGAGGTGGTCGACGATCGTGGCATAGCTGCGCCGGCGCAGCGGCGTGGATTCGCCCACGTTGTTGACGATCCACAGGCCGATGTTCGGCAACGCGCCAATGACGATGTCGCACCAGTCGCCGGCGACGAGTCCGTCGGGCTTGCCGGGCAGCAGGAATTCGGAGCCGTGCGTGCCGAAATGGATCATCGCATCCGCCCGGAACTGCTCCTGCAGCCAGAAGTAGGTGGCCAGATAGTTGTGCGGCGGCGGCGTGAGCTTGTCGTGCGTCTGCGCGCCAAGCGCGGACACCGTCTGCGCCTCGCCGCGCAACGGCTGGGGCAGCAGGACGACGTTCCCCAGATCCACGCGCGGAATCACGATGAAGGACTGTCCGTCCTTTTCCCAAACCATGAATTTTCCGGGCGGCGGGCCCCATTGCTTGATCACCTGTTCGCGCTGGGCCTCGGGCACTTTCGCCTCGAACCATTCGCGATAGGTCTCCGCGGGGACCAGCACCGCCTGACCGCTCGCGGCCACCTGGTTGAGCACGTCGGGAGCCCACACGCCGACCTGGCGGCCATGGTCTTTCAGCCGCGCCAGCAGGTCGTCCTCCGTCTCGGGCGGACGAACCAGCGCATAGCCTTCTTCGCCCATGCGCTTCAGGACGCGCATCAGGCTGCGCGGTGCGTTCAGGAACATTCCGGAAGCCGTGCCGCGCATCAGCTCGCTCTTCCCCATGGAGCGGTCGTAGTAGATGATGGCGACTTTCTTCTGCGCCGCCGGCGTTTTCCGGAGCCGGATCTGTGCCTCCACGCGGGCCGCGAGATGCTCCACGCGCTCGGGAACCGGCAAAACCGCCTCTTCGCTGCCGCCCCCCTGCACGGTGGCGCCGACAAACAGCGGCTCGACCGTGCCCAGCAATTCCTGCGAGACGATCTGGTGCTGGAGTTCGCCCGGCGCAAGACCGGTTCCCGGGTCCAGCAGATATTCCTCCATCGCGCTGGCCTTCGTGTACAGGGAGGAGAAGTGCGCGACGTCCATCTCCTCGCGAAGGCTCATGGGCTCGTTGCCGTGGCACGTGTGGACGACAACGTCCGGCTGGAATTCCCTCTCGCGATCTTCCCAACCCGGCGTGCCATCGGCAATGCAGACCGAGAGCATTCCCCGCCGCTCGCACTCGCGCACCAGCGCCGCCACCACCTGGGTCTGCTGGAACGCCAGATGGAGCGGATGCGCCACGATCAGCACGCGGCCTTTCTGCGGGTCTTCCGCCCGCCGGCCGACCGCCCACTCCAAAAACAAGGGGATGTCCGGAAACCCTTCGGGGTGGTCCGGGTGGAACACCCGCAGCGGCGGCTCCTCCACCGGCGGCTCGAGGGTCCCCGTGCGGCCGCCGTACCGGATCGCCGCGCAAACCAGCATGCGCCGCAGGTTTTCCCTTGTGGAACCGTAATAGCGGTGAATCTCCGGATCGTCGATAACAATGCCGCCCTGTACAAGGCCCGGCAGCAATCCGCCGGGCAACTCCGAACACGTCAGCGCCGCAAAACGGGGATTGTCTTTCCTGGCGCGGGTCAGCGAATCCACATAGCGGTCCTTGTCGTCCGCGCGCAGGTGCTGGAGAAACACCACGTCCATGCCATCGAAACCGAACCCATCGCGCCGCACGTCCTCGTCCGTGAAATAGGCCAACTGGACATCCAGCGCCGGCCCGTACTCCTGCAGGGCGGCGAACACGCCCCCGTGCAGGCCCACGAATCCGAACCGGAGACTCGCCGGAGAGGGATCGCTCGCCGCCGCGCCAAACGAACACGCGGCGGCGATGCCCCATGCAAGCAGGAGCTGAAATCGACGGCTCACGTCAGAAATTCCATTCCGCACCCATCGTGAAGTTGATTCCCGGGGCATCCAGACGGCTGAACGCCTCGCGATAGTTCTTGTCGGAAAGGTTGTCGCCGGCCAGGAACAGGCGAAGCCCTTCGCGGACCCAGTACTCTGCGTGAACATGGTAGGTCACGAATCCCGGGATCGAATAGTCCGACCGCAGCGGCGGATTGTCCTTCGACGGATAGGTGCGCGACGGATCGCTCGCGCGGGCCGGATCGCTCTTGTCATCCTCCGAGATCTGGTCCTGCGCGGAAGCCATGCGGGCAAACGCGGAAAGCGCCAGCCGTTCCGTTGCGTGCCAGCGCACGCCGGCGGTGCCGTTCAACGGCGGGATGAAGCGGAGATGCTCGCTCTGCTCGTCGTTCCATCCCTCGGTCCAAGCGCAGTCGCCGAACAACTCCCAATCGTCGGTGAACCGCCACCTCGCCGCCGACTCCACGCCCTGGATGTAGCCCGTACCGTAGTTTCCCTTGGCATAGTTGCCCTCGCCGGCATCTTCGACACCGTTGCCATTGATATCCGTGAAACCCTCCACCCGAGTGCTGTCGATCATGTCGTCGAGCCATGTGTAGAAATAGGTGACCGAAGCCGAAAGCGCCTCGGATTCGTACCGCGGGCCAACCTCCCATGTCGTGCATGTCTCGGGGCCCACGTCCGGGCTGGGCACGTTCACGCCATAGGTGAACGGACCGAAGCTCAGCACGTCGGAATAGGTCGGCGCGCGATAGCCAGTCGAACCCTGGGAGCTCAGCGCCAGATTCGTGGTGAACCAATAGATGCCGCCCAGGCTGTACGTGGTGGAATTCCATCTCTCATCCAAATCGAGGTCGTCCACCGTGAAGCCCGCCGTGGCGTTTTGCGCCACCGGGTCGGAAGCCAAATGAGTGCTCTCCACGCGCGCGCCCGCCGTCAGGCGGAGGCGCTCGATCGGGTTCCAATCCAGCATGGCGAAAGCGTCGGCCACGTCGTAGGTGCCGTCCGGCGTCGTGCCCTTCGGGCGCGACCAGGTTCCCTCTTTCCCGTCGGGCGACCACGTGTAGCGGTCTTTCTTTTCCGCGAAATCCTCATACCGGAAGTCCGCTCCATAGACCAACTTCAACTCTTCGCAGAACGGGCTCGCGGCGGAAATCCCCGCCCCATACATGTTCTGATCCTGACGGGTCGTGTCGCGCTGGAACGTCGTCGCGCTTTTTTCCGTGTTGTAGTCGGACTCCGAATTGTAGTTCTGGTAATAGAGGTACGGCTCCAGGTGCGTCACGAAACCGCTTTCGCTGTCGATCGAATCCTTGAGGTAGACCAGCGTCCGCTCCTCGCGCGGCGTGAAATACCGCGGGTCCCCGCTGTTTGGATTGCGCGCGGACTGGTCATAGCGCTCCACGTCCGTCCGCACATTCTCAAGACAGCCCAGCGTCAGCACGTGCCCCTCGCCCAACTTCAGGCTGGCCTTGGCAAACCCTCCGTAGCTGTTGAAGGACGTATTGTCTAGGGTTTCGCCGCCGCCTGTGCGGAGATCGCCCGCCGTGAAAGCCGTCGCCCCGGCGATGCCATTCATTCGGCTGTCCGCATAATAGGCTTCGCCATGGCCCAGCCATCCTTCGTCGGCCGTGCTGTACTGTCCTGAAAGCCGTCCGCCCCAGACCGGCGATTCCGGAAATAGATCCAGCGTCGGCGTCTGCATCTGGATCACGCCGCCCATGGCGTCGCTGCCGTACTGCACCGATCCAGGCCCCTTCAGAATCTCGATCCGGTCGAGCGCGCCGACGTCGACCTGGTTGAAAAACGCGTTGGGTCCGCTGAACAGCCGCCCGTTGTTGATGCGGATGCCGTCCACCAAATACAGGACCGTGTTGCCCATCATGCCGCGCACCACCGGCGTGCCGCCGCCGGCGCCCGTCTTCTGGATCCAAATGCCCGGTTCGTTGCGCAGCGCTTCGACGGGCTGCGTCGGATGCCGCTCCCGGATTTCTTCCGCCGTCGCCACGCTCGTGGACTGGGGCAGCCGGACGGCGGACTCCTCCGTCCGCGTCGCCGTCACGACGATCTCCGGCAAAACCGTTTCTTCGGCGGCGCGCGCGCCCGAAACCGTGCCGATCCCGGCCATGCATGCCAACGCTCCCGCCAGCCAACTCTTCGTCGTCAAGACCATGCTCGTCCTCCTTGGATTCGCGTTTCACGCGCAAATCCACTTTTCGTTTTAGAAATAAACGCCGCACCCCCGCCGTCGGTTCAGGCATATTTTAGGCTTTTCCAGACAAGTTTCATTCGCTTTTCATCTGGGATCGTCCGGCTTCAAGCGCATTGGACAAACCGGCCAAAGGCGCTTAGGCTGGCCAATCAATGAACGGGCCATGAAAAATATCGCGGAATTCTTCGGATTGCGGCGCAGCATGGTCGGGCTTTTGGCCATGGTCGTGCTCGTCGGCATGGGCGAGAAGATGTCGGAGCGCTTCCTGCCCGTCTATCTGGTCGCCCTCGGCAGCGGCATGCTCTGGCCCGGCTTCCTCAATGCCCTGGACAATTTCCTCTCCGCGCTCTACTCCCTGCCCGGCGGCTGGCTCGCCGACCGCCTCGGCGTGAAGAAATCGCTCCTCGTGTTCGATCTGCTCGCCATCGCGGGTTTCGCCCTCGTCGTCGCGATCCCCCGCTGGGAAGCCGTGGTCGCCGGCTCGTTCCTGTTCTTGTCGTGGACGGCCATTTCCCTGCCGGCCTCGATGGATCTGATCTCGAAATCCCTGCCCAAGTCGAAGCACGTCATGGGCGTTTCGGTGCACTCGATGGTCCGGCGCCTGCCGATGGCGCTGGGTCCGATCGCCGGCGGCCTGTGCATCGACGCTTTCGGCGTGGTGGCCGGCGTGCGCATCGCCTTTCTCGCCGCCATCGCCATGGCGCTGCTCGCCCTCGTTCTGCAACAGACGCTGATCGACGAACCGCCGCGCGACGCGGCGCGCGCGAAAGGCGAAATCCTCCCCTGGCGCATGCTGCGCCGCTTTTCGCCGGAACTGAAAAACCTGCTCGTGGCCGACGTCCTGATCCGCTTCTGCGAGCAGATCCCCTACGCGTACGTCGTCCTCTGGGCCATGAGCGACGTCGCCGGCCACGCCACCGCCCGCGTATCCGCCGCGCAGTTCGGCCTCCTGACGACCGTCGAAATGGCCGTCGCGCTGCTCTGCTACGTCCCCGTCGCCTGGTTGGCCGACCGGGGCACCAAGAAACCCTTCGTCGTCGCCACGTTCGTGAACTTCACCCTGTTCCCCCTGGCCTTGCTGTTCTGCCATTCTTTCCGGGCGCTGGTCGCGGCCTTCGCCCTGCGCGGCTTGAAGGAATTCGGCGAGCCCACCCGCAAGGCGTTGATCCTGGACCTCGCGCCGGAAAACCAGAAAGCCGCGGCCTTCGGCACGTATTACCTCTGCCGCGACGTCGTGGTGTCCCTCGGCGCCTTCGCCGGCGCGTTCCTGTGGCAGCGCGGGCCGGCGGCGAACTTCCTGGCCGCCGCCGCGTTCGGCGCGGCCGGCACGCTCTGGTTCGCGGTCTTCGGCCGCAAC
>CAYNHA010000175.1:0-8307 GCA_964397035.1 uncultured Verrucomicrobiota bacterium | reverse complement strand
CGGGGCCGCGGGGCTGGAGGATCAGCCGCCGGAAAAGGGGGGCAGGAGGGTGACTTGGTCGCCTTCGTGGATGGGGGTGTCCCAGTCGACAAACTGGTCGTTGATGGCGGCCTTGACGATGTTGGTGGTGAGGGGAATTTGGCTGCCGGCCTGGATTTCGTGGAGAAGTTGTCGAGCGGTCCCGGCCTCGGTTTCGTAGGGTTCGGTTTGCGTGCCGCGCCGGGCACCGACCAAGGCGAAATAGCGGATGGTGATGTTTTTTTTCATGGTTTCAAAGACGGGGAACAGTACACCAAAAAAATTCCGCCGTCCAACGAAGGACGGCGGAATGGGGCGGGAGGAGTCCCGGCGTAGTCTATTTCGCGGCTTTCAGCCGGGCTTCGAGGGCGTCGAGTTCCTTCTGGAGGACGGCGGGAATGGCCTCGCCAAACTTCGCGTAGTGGGCGCGGATGGCGGGCAGGTCCTTGAGCCACGCCTGGGCATCCACGGAGAGAAGTTCCTGCATGTCTTCGGCATCGATCCGGAGTCCGCGAGTGTCAATGGCACCGGGAGAGGGAAGGAGGCCGATGGGGCTTTCGACGGCCTGTGCGGTGCCTTCCACGCGCTCGAAAATCCATTTGAGCACGCGGGAGTTTTCGCCGAAGCCGGGCCAGAGCCAGCGGCCGTCGTCGGAGAGGCGGAACCAGTTGACGTAGAACACGCGCGGCATCTTGGCGTTGGGAACGCGCGAGGGCATGGAGAGCCAGTGGGCGAAGTAGTCGCCCATGTTGTAGCCGCAGAAGGGCAGCATGGCCATGGGGTCGTAGCGCAGGACGCCGACGCTGCCGGCCTGGGCGGCGGTGGTTTCGCTGGCCTGGATGGAGCCGAGGAACGTGGCGTATTGCCAGGTGGGGGCTTCGAAGCACAGCGGAACGGTGCTGGGGCGGCGGCCGCCGAACAGAATGGCGGAGATGGGCACGCCCGCAGGATCCTCCCAGGCGGGATCGATGACGGGGCATTGGCAGGCGGGCGTGGTGTAGCGCGCGTTGGGGTGGGCGGCCTTGGCGCCGCAGCCGGGAGTCCATTTCTCGCGTTTCCAGGAGGTGAGCGTGGCGGGGAGTTCATCCGTCATGTCTTCCCACCAGACGTCGCCGTCGGGGGCGAGGGCGCAGTTGGTATAGATGGAATTGGCACGAAGGGTGCGCATGGCGTTGGGGTTGGACTTCATGGATGTGCCCGGCGCCACGCCGAAGAAGCCGGCCTCGGGATTGATGGCGCGGAGCTGGCCATCCTTGTCGAACTTCATCCAGCAGATGTCGTCGCCCACGCATTCGGCTTTCCAGCCGGGGAGGGTGGGTTCGAGCATGGCGAGGTTGGTCTTGCCGCAGGCGCTGGGGAAGGCGGCGGCGACGTAGATTTTTTTGCCGGCGGGATTGGTGAGGCCGAGGATCAGCATGTGCTCGGCGAGCCAGCCCTGCTTGCGTGCCAGCGTGGAGGCGATGCGGAGGGCGAAGCACTTCTTGCCGAGGAGGGCGTTGCCGCCGTAGCCGGAACCGAAGGACCAGATGGCGGGATCCTCCGGGAAATGGGAAATGTATTTGTTGCTGGCGTTGCAGGGCCAGGGCACGTCTTTCTGCCCGGGGGCCAGTGGAGCGCCGACGGAGTGGAGGCATTCGACGAATTCGCCGGTGTCGCCCAGCGCGTTCAGCACGGCCTCGCCGATGCGGGTCATGATGCGCATGTTGACGACGACGTAGGCGGAGTCGGTCAGTTCCACGCCGATGTGGGCGATGGGGGAGCCGATGGGGCCCATGCTGAAGGGAATGACGTACATGGTGCGTCCGCGCATGCATCCGTCATAGAGATTGCGCATGAGGGCCTTCATTTCGGCCGGGTCCCGCCAGTTGTTGTTGGGACCGGCCTCGCGCGGATCCGTGGTGCATACGAAGGTGCGGTCTTCCACGCGGGCCACGTCGGCGGGGTCGGAGAAGCAAAGGAAGGAGTTGGGGCGCTTGGATTCGTTCAGCTTGGTGAACGTGCCGCCTTTCACGAGTTCGGCGCAGAGGCGGTCGTTTTCCGCCTGGGAGCCATCGCACCAGACAATGGCATCGGGCTTGCACAACGCGGCGGTTTCCTGGACCCAGTTCAGCAACTTTGTGTTCTTCGTCTTCATGGCGTGTCTCATTTTCCTTTCCAATGGGATCGTCCTTTTCCGTCGCCTGATTCCCCGAGGGAGCCGATCGGCATGTTTTCCGGAAGACGGGAAAAGTTAGCGGCCCGCAAAGGAGTCGGCAAGCGAAAAACGCGTGCGGCTTGCATTTATCCGTCCGATTTGTTTTTCTGCGGGGCGCATTTGCTAAGGAAGAAGGAACTATGAGCGATTCCGTTGGGCAGAAGGATTTGGAAAACCGCATCTTGGCGTTGATGGAAAACGAGAAGGCCAAGGCGGGCGGCTGGATTGCGGCGCTGGAGGAAGGTCGCGCCGGCGGCGTGGCTTCGGCCACACGAGAATGGGCAGCCATGGCGCAGGAGGGTTTGGCGCGGGCTGGCGATGTGGAAGGGGGAATCGAACTGCTGAAGTGGCGCGCCGAAAACACGCCGATGGAGCAGATGAGCCCGAAGGACTGGATCAAGGCCGCCGATCTGGTGGCGGGTTCCAATCCCCATCTGCTGGCTTTGATCCAGGAAGCCGGATTTGGTCAGCGGCTGGCCGCGCGCGAATGCGTCCGCCGCTTCCGCCTGCTGCAGAGCCTGAAGCCGGGGGCGCTTTGCTTCCATCCCACATGGGGATTCGGCGTCGTCCAGAAGGCGGACACGCTCTACAAGAGAATCGACATCAATTTCCGCGGGCGTCCGGGACACGGCCTGGCCATGAAGGTGGCGGCCGAGAAATTGGAGCTGCTGGGCGACGAGCATCTGCTGGCCCGCGTTCACCGCGACCGCGATGCCATGCAGCAGATGGTGAAGGATTCCCCGGCGGAAGTTGTCCGGCTGGCGTTGTCCAGTTTTGGGCCCCTGACCTCCAGTGCCTTGCAGGAGAAGTTGGTTCAGACGGGTGTGGTGCAGGAGAACGACTGGAAGCGGTTTTGGGATTCCGCCCGCAAGGTGCTCAAGGCCGATCCGATGGTGGACATTCCGACGAAGAGGACGGAGCCCCTCCGCTTGCTCGACCAGGCGTTTGGCTATGACGAATCGTGGTTCAACCGCCTGTCCAACGAGCGCGACATCAAAACCATTCTGGACCGCGCGCGGGAACTGGCGGACAACGCCGCCAGCCTGGCGGCCATCCAGCCTTCCCAGAAGCAGGTGCTGGCCAATCGCATGACCTTCGTGCTGAAGGGTGCCACGAGCCGCCAGCCGGGGCTGAAGATGATCGGCGTCATGCTGGCCTCCCGCCTGAACCTGACGGCCGGCGAATGCGATTGGCCGTCCGCCGTCCGCGAGTTTTTGCGCGATGGGGCCATCCTGCATCTGCTGCACGATTTGCCCGTCCGCGAACTGAAGCCCGCGCTGGAATTTTTGTGGTCCCAGTCGCAGGAAGAGACCCGCGCAGCATTACTGGATCAATTGAAGCATTTCCACTTCAGCGCCTTGCAAGAGGTGATGGAATTGCTGCTCAAGCAGGGGAACAGCGAAGAGTGCAGGCAGATTTACGCGGAGGCGTGCGCCACCCACCTGATCCGCGAGGAAATGCTGCTGTGGATCCTGAAGAATCCCGACCGCCGCGAGGCATGGGACCTTCCTTTGCCTCCCGTGCTGGCGCCGCTGGTGGTGGAGGAGCTGGAGCAGGACTACATGGGCGACCGTCTCAAAACGCAGAAGATGCTGCGGGAGAAATTCGAGGAGAACGAATGGCTGCGCGCCACCTTCGATGGCATGACCTCGGGACGGCAAAAGGATTTCTTCAAGCGGCTGAACCTGTCCTCCGCGTGGCCGGGGCTCGATCGGCAGGTGCTTCAGGCGAAGATTTTGAAGCTGTATCCCCATCTGCAGAGCGTCATCACCGGTCAGGCGGACAGTGCGACCGTGGGAAGTTATGGGGCCGTGACCTCCCACCGCACCTATCGCGAGCGGCAGGAGCAGCTTGAAAAACTGATCAACGTCGACATTCCGGGCAACGCCAAGGAAATCGCCATTGCGCGCAGCTATGGCGACTTGCGCGAAAACTTCGAATACAAGGCCGCCAAGGAAATGCAGTCCGTGCTGATGGCCCGGCGCGCGGAGCTGGAATCCATGATGTCGCGCGTGCGTCCGACCGATTTTTCGGAGGCACCGCGCGGCGTGGCCGGCGTAGGATCGACGGTGGTGCTGAAATATCCCGATGGCCATGCCGATCATTTCCATATCCTGGGCGAGTGGGACCAGCAGCCGGAGAAGCACATCATTTCCTCCAACACCCGGATGGCCAAGGCGTTGTCCGGCAAGAAGCCGGGCGAGACGGTGTTGGTTCCCGCGGAAGATGGCGTCGAGGTGGAGTGCCGACTGGAAGCCATCGAGGAGCTGCCCGCCGAAATCAAGGAATGGGTGAAGTGAGATGAACCTGAAGGAACGGTTCAATCACTATCTTTCCCACGACGCCCCTCCGCTGGTCCAGTTCATCAAGTACGGAGTGGCTGGCGGCATTGCCACCGTCACCCACGTCTTCGTGTTTTTTCTGGCGGGATTCCTGCTGTTTCCGTGCGTGGCGGAAAGCGATCCCCTGGTGAAACTGTTCGGGTTGGCGGCGCCTGCGGTGGACGAAGCGCTCCGCGCGAAGAACGCGGTGTTTTCGAACATCGCCGCTTTCCTCGTGTCCAACACGGTGTGCTACGTCATCAACCGCCTGTTTGTCTTCCGTCCCGGCCGCCACCATATGGTGATTGAATTTTTGCTGTTTGTGGGCGTGTCGGCCGTCAGCATGACGGTGGGAACAACGCTCATGGGCGTGCTGATCCAGCATTTCGGCATCGAGACGACGTATGCCTTCGGCATCAACATCCTCAGCTCCCTGGCGATCAACTACGTCATGAGAAAGTTCTTCGTTTTCAAGGGCTGATGTTCCCTGTGGCGATTTTCCGTAGGAAGACGAAATGGATTGGATTCATGTGCTGAAAGAAGTGATTGGCTATGCGGCTTCGCTGATCATTTTGGTGTCGCTGCTGATGACCAATGTGTACCGGCTGCGCTTGATCAATCTGGCGGGTTCGCTTTGTTTTTCCCTCTATGGGTGGTTGATCGGGGCCTGGCCGGTCTGCGTGATCAATCTGGTCATTGCGGGCATTGATGCGTGGTATGTGCTGCAACTCATGCGCAGCAGCGCGTTTTTCGATTTGGCGCCGGCCTCGAGCCTGGGCACGGAATATCTCAAGCGGTTCTTTTTGTTCCACGAACGCGAACTGTTGAAATACGTTCCCGAGCTGACGTTCGAGGAGCTGTTGGATGCGCACACCTGCATCCTCTTCCGCAACATGCTGCCGGTGGGGCTGTTCTCATATCGGCAAGTGGGGCCGGAGGCGAACATCGTGATTGACTTCATGATTGCGGAATACCGCGACTTCAAGGCCGGACGCTATCTGTACAAGACGAAGCGGATGTTCTTCAAGGAGCAGGGAATCAAGCGGTTCCATGCAGTGGCGCGGCATTCCTCCCAGCCGAAATATTTCCAGCAGAATGGATTTGTCCGGGAAGAGGACAAGCCCGATGGATTCGTGAACGCGCTGTGAGGACGGCATGACATCGGCGCTTCCAGTGCGGGGGGATGCGGCGCTGGTGCTGGAGGGGGGGGGTATGCGCGGCCAGTATGCCTCGGGGGCGATGGATTTCTTTTTGCGCGAGGGGATCCGGTTTCCTTATGTGATCGGCGTGTCGGCGGGGATCAGCAATGCGGCTTCGTATGTGTCGGGGCAGGTGGAGCGCAACCGCCAGGTGTTCACGCGCTTCGCGGGCGACCCGCGCTATTTTTCGTGGCGCAACTGGTTCACGCAGGGCAATCCGTTCGGGATGGATTTCATCTACCGCGAATTGCCGAACCATTTGCCGTTCGATCATGCCGCCTTTGATTCGGCGCCGGTGCGCTTCCGCATCGGGACGACGGATTGCGAAACCGGGCAGGCGGTCTATTTCGACAAGGGGGAGGCGAAGCTCGAAGATGCGCTTCTGGCCAGTTCGTCGCTGCCGTTGGTGGGCCGGATGGCGCAGGTGAACGGGCGGCTCTACCTGGATGGAGGGATTGCGGATCCCATTCCCTTCCGGCAGGCGGAATCGGACGGTTTTTCGCGGCGCGTGGTGTTGCTGACGCGAAACCGCGGATTCCGGAAGTCCGCGCCGGGGCCTGCCGTGCGGGCGGCGATCCGGCTGAAATACCGGCGGTTTCCGGCGCTGGCGCAGGCGATTGCAAGCCAGCACGAAACCTACAACCGCGCGATGGAGGAACTGGATGCGGCGGAATCGGCGGGAAAGCTTCTGGTGATCCGTCCTTCGAAGCCGCTGGAAGTGGGCCGCTACAGCCAGAACCGCGCGCAGCTTGAACGACTATATCAAAACGGAATGGCCGATGCGGCGGCGATCCTGCACAGGCTGAAAGACTATCTGTCCCCATGACCACCTCGTCCTCCATCACGTTGGATTCGGTGGAAGTTCGTTTTCCAATCCGGCGCGGCGTGCTGGCACGCGTTCAAGGGCATGTGCATGCCGTGGCGGGCGTGACCCTGGAAATCGCGCCGGGCGAAACGCTGGGGCTGGCGGGGGAATCCGGTTGCGGCAAAACCACGCTGGGCCGCGTACTGGCCGGGTTGGAGAGGCCGACGGCGGGAGCGGTGAAACTGGGGGATGAGGTTCTCTTTTCGCCGTCGCGGAAAAAGGCCATCACCCGGGATCAGCGCCGCCGCATCCAGATGATTTTCCAGGATCCGATGGCCTCGCTGAATCCGCGCATGACGATTTGCGATCTGCTGACGGAGGGCATGGTGGAGCACGGCCTGCTGAGCGGGGAAACGCGCGAGGCGGCCGCCACGCGCTTGCTGGCCGAAGTGGGAATGAATGCGGATGCCTTGTGGAAATATCCGTTTGAATTTTCGGGCGGGCAGCGCCAGCGCATTTGCATTGCGCGCGCGCTGTCGCTGCGGCCCGACTGGGTGGTGTGCGACGAGGTGGTGAGCGCGCTGGATGTGAGCGTGCAGGCGCAGGTGATCAACCTGCTGATGGACCTGCGGAAAAAACACGGCCTGTCGTATCTGATGATCGGCCACGATTTGAGCGTGCTGCGCCACGTGTCGCACCGGATCGCGGTGATGTATCTGGGGCATTTGGTGGAAGTGGGTCCTGCGGCATCGATGGTGGAGGCTCCGCAGCATCCCTATTCGCAGGCGTTGGTGGCAGCGGTGCCGGTGCCGGGGGTGAGGCGGAAACGGAAGGCGCTTCAGGGCGAGCCGCCTTCGGCCACGAATCCACCCGCCGGGTGCCCGTTTCATCCGCGCTGTCCGAAAGCCATGCCGGTTTGCTCCGTCGAGTCTCCCGCCTGCCGAACGGTGGGGGCCCATTCCGTCTGGTGCCACTTGTTTGAAGAATAGGGCACATGAACAAATCCAGCGGCGGGTTGGCGGGGGGATAGAGCTCGTGAACAGGGTGATTTTTGTAGGGAAAAACATCCGCTTGATTGCGTTCGGGATGCCGTCCCCACGATAGAATATCGCCTGAGAGGGTTTGACATGACACATCATGATGTGTGAGATTATGTGTGGAGGTTGGATTCATGGCAACGAACCTACAACTAGATGATCGGCTGATCCGGGAGGCGGTGTCCCTGGGGAAACACCCGACAAAGAAGGCCGCGGTTACCCAAGCATTGACCGAATATATTCGGCACTTGCGCCAGCAGCGCATCCTCAACGTATTCGGAACCGTCGATTTCGATCCAGAATATGATTACAAAAAGCAACGGTCACGGGCATGAGGGTTCTCGTGGATACCAGTGTCTGGTCCCTGGCGCTGCGCCGCGAAACGCATGCCCGCCATCCGGAAGCGGAAGAACTCAAGAATCTGATCGCGGCCCATGCGGTTGAGATCATTGGGCCGATCCGGCAAGAACTGCTCTCCGGTGTGCGGGATCAAGAGCCGTTTACGCGATTGGAATCCAGTCTTGCCGCCTTCCCCGACTTGCCGTTGGTGACCGAAGACTATGTTTTGGCCGCGAAGTTCTTCAATGCCTGCCGATCCAAAGGAATACAAGGGTCCAACACGGACTTTCTGATCTGTGCCGTTGCCGTTCGTGGTGATTTGGCGATCTTCACAACGGATTTGGATTTCGGACAGTACAAGAAATGCCTGCCGATCAACCTCTACGAGTTCAAG
>CAYNHA010000174.1:0-17627 GCA_964397035.1 uncultured Verrucomicrobiota bacterium | reverse complement strand
GCAGAAGGGCCGTTGCTTCTGAGCAAAGATGGAACGGAGCTGGTTCTTTGCCTGCCGGGGGCGAAGGTGGCGCCAATTCCGGAAGGGGTCGCGAGTTTTGGCGGCAATGCTTTTGTAACCTGCTCGAATCTCACGGAAATGAGGTTGCCGGACAGCGCGCTTCAAGTGCCGAGTTCCATTTGGGGATGCATCGGCATCACAAATTTGACGATTGGAAACGGAATTACGGAAATTCCTTCGGGTGGGCTGAGCGGGTTGAGCAGTTTGCGCAGCGTGACGTTCGGGACGGGGGTGGCGACGATCGGCAGCAGCGTGTTTGGCGGATGCACGAACTTGGCGGAGCTGATCATTCCGGACACCGTGACACGATTGGGGAGCAGCATGATGAGTGGGTGTTCCGCCTTGACCAATATCGTCATTGGCAATGGCGTGACCGAGATTTCCAGCGGCGCATTCCAGCAACTGGGTTCGTTGCGTAGCGTGACAATTGGGACGGCCGTGACGAACATTGGGAGCGGGGCGTTTTACGCGACAGGGTTGGAAAGCGTGGATATCCCCGACAACGTGGTGGCCTTGGGGGGTGGGGCGTTTTGGTCGTGCAGCAATTTGACGCATATTTCCATCGGTCGCGGAGTGGAATGGTTCTATCCGGGGGTATGTTCCGAAACGCCGGGCCTGCTGACGGTCGTGGTGGGGGCGCACAACGTGGCGGAATCGGCATTCAACCGCTGTGCAGGAATGACGAGCGTGGAGTTGCTGGACAGCGCGACGAACGTGCATAGCCGGGCGTTTGCCGGATGTTCGAACCTGACGAACCTGGTGGTTTCCGCGAGCCATCCGACCTACCGCGCGGAGGGGCCGTTGTTGCTGAGCAAGGATGGCACGCAGTTGGTTCTGTGCCTGCCGGGTGCGACGATGGCTCCCATTCCGGATGGCGTGACAACCATCGCGGAGCATGTTTTTGGGCATTGTACGAAATTGCTTGAGCTGCGCATTCCGGACAGCGTCGTGCAGCCCATTGTCAACATCTACGGTTGCGTGAGCATGACGAATTTGGTTTTTGGGAACGGCATCGCGTCGATTCCCGAATATGCGTTTGAGGGAATGGGCGCTTTGCGAAACGTGACGTTTGGGACGGGATTGACGAACATCGGCACCATGGCCTTTAGCGGCACGGGATTGAGAAACGTGGTGATTCCGGACAACGTGACTTCAATGGGACATAGCGTGTTCAATAATTGCGCAAGCCTGACGAATGCCGTCATTGGGAGCGGGGTGGAACAACTGGAATCCGCATTTTACGGGACCAACTTGCGATCCGTGGTTATTGGTGCCCACCATGTTGCCAGTTGGTGTTTTTACGGTTGTCCCACGTTGGCAAAGGTTGAACTGTTGAACAGTGCGACGAACGTGAATGGGTCCAGTTTCTTCCTCTGCACGAACCTGACGGAGCTGGTTGTGAACGAAACGCATCCTGCCTATCGCGCGGAAGGTCCGTTTTTGCTGAGCAAAGATGGCACGCAACTGATTCTTTGCCTGCCGGGACAGTCGGTGGTGGATATTCCGGCCAGCGTCCGACACCTTGGCGAGCGAGCCTTCGAGGGATGTGCGCTTCTGCAACAGGTGGTTGTTCCGGAGACCGTGGAAACGATCGGTGCCAAGTGTTTCGGGATTTGCAATGCATTAACCAACGCCATGGTTGGCGGCAACGTGACGAATATCGGGAACGATGCGTTCTCCTATTGTCCGGTGTTGGAGAGCGTGGTGATTCCTGCCGGAATGGCAGACCTGAGCTGGGAAGCCCTGTTTCGGGAAACCCCCAATTTGTCGGTATTGACGGTGGGGGGGCATTTGCAGGCGGCGGTGGCGGCGGTGCCCGCCGGGATGACGATCCGGGTGTTGCCGGGGACGTATGGGCCGATTGCCGCATCGAACAAGGCGATCCGCATTGAAAGCACGGAGGGGGCGGAAACGACGATCATCGATGGAGGCGGAGTTGCGCAGTGCGCCAGTTTGGGAAACTACAACTGGGGGACCAATTCTCTGCTGGTTGGATTTACGTTGCAACATGGATACAACGCCGACGATGGCGGCGGCGCGGGCGGAGGCACGCTGGTCGGCTGCACGATTGTCAGCAATACGGCGGACTCCGGCGGCGGCGCGGCCTATGCCACGTTGCGGGATTGCCTGATTCAAAACAACAGGGCGACTGGCGGTGGTTCCGGAGGGGGAACCTATTATTCGAACCTCGAAAACTGCCAAGTGATTGGAAACCAAGCCGAACAAGGCGGAGGGGGGACGTATTATGGCTCGGCGAAGCGATGCGTCATTCGCGGCAACCGATCCGGGGTCTATGGTGGTGGTTCCATGGATGGGCAACTGGACAATTGCGTGGTGGCGGACAATGAAGCCCAATATGGAGGCGGCGCCCATAGCGCCAGACTGGTTCATAGCGTGCTATGGGGAAACCGGGCCACTCAAATGGCGGGAGGAATCTACGGCGGGGAGTTGGCGAACAGCATCGCGTGGAACAACCGGTCGTCCGATAATCTCCAAGCAAAAAGCACCCTGGCCCGAAACACGTGCCTGCAATCGGGGACGAACGAGTTGAGCGGGGGTTCGACGAACATCGCCACGACCCCTCCGCTCATGGTGGATCCATGGAACGGGGATTATCGCCTGCTGGCGGGTTCGCCGTGCCTGGACGCGGGCAACAACGCCTTTGCGACGAACGCGACGGATTTGGCAGGAAATGCTCGCATTCAGAATGGAACGGCGGACATGGGGGCGCTGGAAGGGGCCGTGGATATGCGGGGGATTGCGGTGATTGCGCCGGAAGAGGGCGCGGTGTCTGCTCCATGGCAGGCGGTGGCGGTCGGGGGCGCGGCAACATTTTCGGTGGTGCCGGACGGCATACACGAATTCGTGGAGTGGCAAATTGCGGGCGTGCAGGCGGGGACGGGAACCCACTTCACGTGGACAAACGTGACGGAAAACGGCGAGCTAGTGGCCGTCTTCAAACCCGCCACGCTTTTCGTGGGGGGGAGAGGGGCTTCGGATGCGAATCCGGGGACATCGAACGCGCCAATGGCGACAATCCAGGCGGCGATCGAAGCCACATGGCCAGGAGACACGGTAGCCGTGAGGCCGGGTCGGTACAGCCCGATTGTTTCGGGCAACCGAAGCATCGAGATCCGAAGCACGGATGGTACGGAGAACACGATCATCGATGCGGCCAACCAAACGCGATGCGCGCGGCTGGGGATATTGTACAACCACACCAATACCTTGCTGAGGGGATTTACGCTGACGCGAGGAGTGGACGGCGGGCAATACGGTGGCGGAGTCTACGGGGGAACGCTGTACGACTGCGTGCTGGTGTACAACCAAGCGACAATTGGAGGAGGTGCCGCAAATGCCGTGCTGAACGGCTGCATGGTGAAGTCCAATGTGGCGCTCTACCATGGTGGAGGGGCGTCGGATTCCACGCTGAACAATTGCATTCTTCTGGGAAACGAGGCGAGAACGATCTATGACGGCGGAGGAGGAGGGGGGGCATCTGCCTCTACGCTGAACAATTGCGTGTTGTTCGGGAATCGCGCGCCGAATTCTTCGCGGGATACGGCCTACTCCAGAATGTACAACTGCATTGCGTGGGGGAACATCGGCGGAACCAACCGGAACGGCGTCACGGCGTACAGTTGCGTGGAGGGCGGGACCGCCGGCACGGGCAACCTTTCGGCCGATCCAATGTTTGTGGACGCGGGAGCGGGAGATTTCCGCTTGAAGGCGGGTTCGCCCTGCGTGGACGCGGGGAGCAACGAATGGGTTGTGGCGGAAACGGACAAGGCCGGGAGCCCGCGCATTCAGAACGGCCGGGTGGACATGGGGGCGTTCGAGGGAGGAAAAACGACTCACTCGGTGCAATTTAGGCTGGCTGAATGCTTGGTCCATCTGGGTGGCGGGGCGCTGCTGCAAGCCATTGCGAATGGCGAGTCCGCACTGGAGCCAGCCGTGGCATCGATTCCGGGGTGGACTTTTGACGGGTGGAATGCGTCGTTCCAAAACGTGACCAATGCGTTGACGGTGGAGTCGCGGACGAGCGTTGCGCCAACGGAATTCACGGTGGAAATCCATCGGGGCACGCTAACAAACGATGCGACGTGGGGCGCGGGAAGCGTCCACGTGGTGGAGGGAACGTATTTCGTTTCCGACAACATCACCTTGACCATCGAGGCGGGCGCGGTGGTGAAATTTTGTCCGGGAGCTTCTCTGGAGGCGGAGGAAGGACTGATTCTAGGGCAGGGGGCGGTTTTCACCCATCTCCACGACGACGAAGTGGGGGGCGACACGCTGAACGACGGCGGGACACGAATACCCGTGGCGGGGCAATATCAGTTGGTTCACGTGAACACCAGCGCCGCCACCGTGTTGCGCTATTACGTGGCTAGCCAAATGGGAGGCGAATTGGTAGGCGACGTGATCGGGGGCCCCAATACAAACGTGTGGAGGCCCGGTTCCGTGGTGGTGGTGGCGCAGGATATCGTGGTCGCAAGTGGAAAAACGTTGCTGGTGGAGCCTGGGACAGTTGTCAAATTCGCGACGAACCGATCCTTGACGGTTAGGGCGGGGGGAAAACTAATTGCCATCGGCAAACGAGCGCAGCCGATTGTGTTTACTGCGCTGAAAGACGATGAACGGGGGGGCGACACCAATGGCGATGGAGAAAGCTCCGTGGCGACGATTGGCGACTGGGGGCATATCGTGGTCGAAGGAACCGGGACCTTCGAGAACGTGAGCGTGCTTTACGGCGGCCAATACGGTGGCGAAGGCGGCATGGTGCAAATCAATGCGGGAGCCGTGGCGACGTTCACCAACTGTGTCATCGCGCATGCGTTGTTCGATGCGTTCTACAGCCGCGGGAACGTGCAGATGGACAACGGCGCGATTTGGGATGCCGACCGCGGCTTCAACAACCGGACGGGCGGGAGCGGGACCTATCGGAATTGCGTAATCGACAAGACCCGCATGGGACTGGCATGCGACGGGGGACACGTGAGGATGGACAATTGCTCCATCACCCGATATCTGGTGGGGAAGGGACATTGGGCGGGATCCATGACCTTCAATCGGTGCAATTTCTGGACGGATCTTCCGAACTCCTACACCCCATCCTCCGATCTTTCGGCCAATCCGCGTTACGTCGATGCGGACAATGGGGATTTCCGGTTGCAGGCGGGATCGCCGCTGATCGACGCGGGCGATGGGGCGCGCGCACCGGCGCTGGACCACTTTGGGATGCAGCGGTTCGACGTTCCGGAATCGGCGAACACGGGGATTGCGGGAACGAATGGCGCGTGTCCGGACATCGGCATCTATGAGATGGTTCCACGCTATGCGGGAGCCGACGTGGATGCGGTCCCAACGACGGTCACGGCGCCGACGAACGCTCAGGTTGGAGACGACGTTTTGGTGATTTGGCGGGTGGAGAACCGGGGGACGGTCGAATTTGCGGGTTCGTGGCGGGACGAATTGCATCTCGTGGCCGAGAACGGACGGGAAACCAAGCTGGGTGAAAAGCCGTATGCCGGCGGCATTTCGCCGTCTTCGAGCAAGCTGTGCCATGGGACGTTCAAGCTGCCCCCGGTGGCAGAGGGAACTTGGCGGGTGAAGGTTCACGCCAATGCGGGGCGCGACGTTCTGGAGGGAACCTTTTTCTCGAACAACGTTTGCATTTCCACGCAGGCGATGACGATCCAGGTGCCGGCGATATCGCTGGCCACGGCGCAGACGGTGTCGGTTGCGGCGGCGGGAACGAAACTGGTGCGCGTGACGGATCTGCCGACGGAAGGCGGCCTTTTGCGACTGTCCGGAACGACGACAGGCTGGACGGCGCGTGCGGTGGAGGGGGGCGTGCCGACGGCGGAATATCGATGGGCGTCGCAGGCGCAGGAGGATGGCGGTCTCGTCATTTCGGTGCCGAGCAACGCGGGAGTGGCCAGCGTCTATTTGCTGCTGGAGAATCCGAGCGGCCAAGCCGTGGATATTGAATGCGCGATGGAGGCGAAGGGGTTGCAGGCCTGGACGGCGAGCCGGACGCAACTGACGGCGACGGCGACGGCGTCGCTGGAGATTCGCGGGGCGGGCTTGGCGTCGGTTGTTCGCGCATGGCTGGCGCAAGGCGGGACAACGGCAGCGACGACGACCAATCTCGTTGCGGGCGGCGACATGTCCTTGGCGGCGACGTTCGATTTGGCGGGCCTGGCACCCGGCGCCTACGAGTTGACGGTGGAAGCGGCGGGCGGCGCGACGGCGACGGTTCCGGAAGCCATTCAGGTGGTGGCGCCCATGGTGGGGCCGCGCTTGAACGCATGGCTGGAGCTTCCGTCGGCGGTGCGCGATCGGCGCGTTTGCGTGGGATGGATCCGGTATGGAAACACGGGGGATGCGGACATGCCCGCGCCGGTGTTCATCCTGAAGCCGGGCCAGTCGACAACGAAGCTGTCGATGTCGGAGTTGGGGCCGTTTACCAACCGGCCTTGCTATGCGGTGGGTGCTGGGCCGACGGCTCCGCTGGGGATTCTCAAGGCGGGGGAAGAGAACCGCATTCCGTTCTATTTCACCATACAGGGCTCCTATTCCATCCGGTTGCTGCGGGTATTGAACACGGACGACACGTTCCCTGTCGAGTACGTGGAGCGGTGGCAGGAGATGCAGGACGAATTGGCCCGGCTGACGGCGGAGAGAGCCGAGCAAGACTTTTTCGAAGCCAACGGGGCGGCGGAATCCAACGAGACGATCGAGGTGGTTTCGGCTCCGGCGTGTTCGGTGTCCGGCTGGTTGCTGGACGAATCGACGGACGAACCGTTGGCCGGCGTTGAATTGACGTTGCGGACGGACGACGGGGCGGAGATGGGGACGTTTGTCACCGAAACGAACGGCGCGTTCCGGTTCGATGGATTGCCGACGAGAGGAGTGTTTTTGGCATCGGCCACGACCGTGGATTTGCAGGAAGACGTGGACATTGAAATCCTGGATGGAATGAACGAGACCAACTGGATTTTGCGGGCCACGCCGCGGTGCGGAGTGCAGGGAACGGTGACGGGGGGCGGAGTGGCTCTGGGCGGCGCGACGATTCTGGTTGCCCGTTCCGGTGCGAGAATGCAGGCCACGACGGACGAGGCGGGGGCGTATCGCGTGGAGGGGCTGGAGGGCGGCATCTACGTGGTATCGGTTCTGGCCAAGGACGGATTCGTTGGTTCCAGCCAGACCAACGTGTTGCTGGAGTCCACGCAGCGATGGGCGACGGTGGATTTCGATTTGCAGGCGGGCGCGCAATGGGTGGGCATTCTCACCAACGCGGAGACGGGGGTGGCGATCTCGAACGTGGCATTGACGGCGTATCGGGCGTCCGGCGATTTGAGCCAGGTGGCGGTGACGAGCGATGAAACGGGGGCGTTCTGTTTCCCGGGTCTGGCGGCTGGCGACTACCTTGTTTCGCTGAACGGGGGCGAGTGGCAGATGCCGGAGGACATGGCGGTTGCGATTCCGGCGAGCGGGACGGTGACGCAGAACGTGGGGGCGATTCCGGCGGCGCCGTTCGAGGTGTGGCCGCCGTTCGGTCCGGTCCCGCTGGAGGTGGCGACGTCGTTCCCGAAGGACGAGGGCGTGGAAGGCATTCAGTCGTGGGCGTGGGATTTCGACGGCGACGGCATTGCGGACGGCACAAACCAGTTGGAGACGTTCACCTACACGAATGTGGGGACCTACGCGGTGACGCTGGTGACGACGGATACCAACGGCGTGGCGCGGACGAACCGGTCCTTGCGCGCCGTGGAAGCCTATGCGCAGGCCACGAACAAGCTGAAGGACAACGTGATCGTGCTGGACGGCAAGGAGTATGCGTGGCTCGAGGCGACGACGAATTCGCTGACGATCACGCAATGCGTGGAGACGGCTTCGCAGCAGATCAGCACGCAATCGGTGTTCATTCTTCAACTGGAGACCGGCGGAACGCCGCTGCTGTGCGCGGCGACGTCGGCGGAGCAGGTGGATGGCTTGTGGCAGGTGGGCATCGTGCCGCTGACGGATTGGGCGCAGGTATTCGAGAGCCTGGACGTCTACGAGGGAAGGCGGCGCGGGCCGCTGGCGGCGTCGGCGAAGGGCGGAGGGAGCCACACGTGGAACCTGACGGGAACGTCGCGCATCGGCGTGAACGCGGAATGTGATCCGGAGTTCGTATTCCGCTACAACATCGTTGAGGATGGCAAGGTGCAGGCGCGGATTGCGGCCAAGCTGAACGCGTCGATCACGCTGGACATCCACATCGACGAAAAGGGGCGCATGAAGAAGAAGGATTGGGCGACGAGCCTGACCATCGCTTCCGTGGACATTCCGATTGCGGGGCTGCCAGTGGCGGGTTTGTCGCTTCGGCCCAGCGTCGAAATGAATCTGGCGGCCGAAGCGGAGTTCGACGGCGAGGTGAAATTCGACTACCGGCCGGTTTTGTCCTACAAGGGATCGATTGGCGCGGTGCGGCACGGAATGGGTGTGCTGGCCTACCTGGACAACGGATGGAAGCCGCTGTGCGACAATTCGCTGGTGTTCGACAAGGACGGGGCGACGTTGGATTTCTATGGCGACGGCTACATCAAGACCACGTCCGAAATCGAGGCGAAGCTGTCGGTTCCGTTGAATCTGGTGGTGACGGAAGTGAGTCTGGTTTCGGCGGAGGCGTGGGCGAAGCTGGCTACGCACCTGAAGGTGAAATCGGACAACAGCGTGCCCAGCATGGAGGCGGAATACTCGTTCGACTATGGGGCGGGCGTGAACTTCGTGGATTTCTCGGATGCGGGCTGGCTGCGGTGGCTTCTGAATTCGCTGGAGCTTTTGAACGAGGAGGCATAGGTTTGTTCGCTGGATTTCAAGACATGGTCGATTCCCGATTTGCCGACGTTCCGCTGGCCGGTCTCCCTGCCGACATTCACGGTGCCGGATTGGCCGGAAACGTCTCCCGCCGGATTTGGTTTCGGGCAGCTCATCGGCAAATGGCCAAGTTGGAGCTTGCCGGACGTGTCCGGGACTGCGATTGATTTCGGGAGCCTGAATTTTGCGGGGAAATCGTTGCCTGCCTTCGGCAATTTGAGCTGGAGCGGGGTGGCGTTGAACAAGATCAATTTGGCCGGGGTCAATTTGTCCACCTTCGGGATTTCCAAGCTGGAGGCTCCGCTGGGAGGGTTGGATGTCTTGCCAACCTGCGCGCAGTTCCCGGGCGTGGACGTGGGGCAACTGGGGCTGGACATTTCGGCGCTGAGCATGGCGGGGGCGTCGATTTCCAACCTGCCGAACTTCAATCTTCCGAATTTCAGCGCGTACACCAACGTGGATTGGTCGAGCCTGCCATGCATCCAGATCCCGGACTTTTCCGCGGGCGGGATGGATCTGGAATTCCAGGTTGAGTTGCCGAATCTTTCGGCGGGAAAATTCGACGTGCCCAATCCGATCGTCGAATTGTTCTGGGACTGGGGCGACGGAAAGGAAACCACCGATTTCCAGGAGTTGCTGAGCCATCGGTATGCGAAGCCTGGAATGTATCTGGTGACGGTGGGGGCGCGGAGCAAGCACGTTTCGCAGATCAAGAAGACCTATCAATTCCTGGTGTTCATTGCGTCGCAGGATTTCGACTCGGACGGCCTGCCCAACTGGTGGGAATCCTTCTTTGGGTTGGATCCGTTCAACGCGGGCGACGCGGCGGGGGACGCCGACGACGACGGAGTCTCGAATTTCCTCGAATACGTGGCGGCCATCAATCCGCAGAACGCCGACACGGACGGAGACGGAATGCCCGACGATTTCGAAGTGAAGTACATGAAGACGCCGGCGCGGCGAATGGGACTGGATCCCCACGTCGACGACGCGGCGGCAGATCCGGACGGGGACGGTCTCGTCAACATGGACGAGTACATTGGCGGCACGGCGCCGGCGGGCGGCGGGCGGCGCGGCCCTTCGGGGGGAGGAAGATCGACGAATCCCATCGCGCCGGACACGGACGAAGGCGGAGTGGACGACATGACGGAGTGCCTGCAGGACACGAATCCGCTGGATCCGAGCGACGACAAGGAAGACGAGCCGGACAGCAACCAGGAGGACGATGGTTCCGGCCAGCCCCTGCAATCGCTCGATCCGAACGAGATGGCGGGGCCGCTGGGATGGGGCGATGCGACGACGGAGCGATTCGTGGCTCCGGGGCAGTGGATGGACTACACAATCTATTTCGAGAACAAGGCGACGGCATCGGCCGCGGCCCAGGAGGTGTGGGTGGACAATCCGCTGAGCGAATATCTCGACTGGAGCACGTTCGAGATGGAGGCCGTGGGCGTTCAGGAGCAGTACGACATGGGCTTGGCCGGGATGGCGGGCGGGACCAGCACGTTCTCGATGGCGACGCTGAACTACGACGTGGAGACGGTGCTGACGGTGAACACGAACGCGGGGATGGCGTCGTGGTATCTGCGCGTGGTGGACACGAATTCGCCGACAGGCTGGCCGGAGGATCCCTACGACGGATTCCTGCCGCCGAACGATGCAACGCATCGCGGCGAGGGATCGCTGTCGTACCGCATCCGGGTGCGCGCCGACGCGCCGAACGGAGCACGGATCGACAACGGGGCGACGATCGTGTTCGACTACAACGATCCGATCGTGACGGATCCGGCGTGGTCGAACGTGGTGAACGACGCGCCGCAGACGACGCTCGTGGTGCTCTACGGCTTTTGGATGCACGGAGAAAACGGGCAGATCGAAGTCTGCTGGAGCACGGCATCGGAGGAGGACTCGGTGGGGTTCGACTTGTACCGGGAGCAGGACGGCATTTGGGTGAAGGTGAACGAATCTCTCCTCTATGCGCAGGATCCGATGGGGGCGAAGTACTGCGTGATGGATGCGGGGGCGAACGCCGAAGACGTGTTCCGCTACAAGGTGGTGGAGACGGAAACCGATGGCGGAATTCAGGAATACGGGCCGTTCGAGCGAAGCGCGTGGATGCCGCTGTTGGAGAACGTGGCGGCAACGGAGGGCGGAATGGAAATTCGCTGGCTGGGCCGCGACGGAGAGGTCTACGAAGTACAGAAGTGCATGGATCTGACGAGCGGATTCCGGACGATTGCAACGGGCATTCCTCCCGCGCGAAACAACGTTGTCCGCTACATTGACCGGGACGGTGGCACGGCTGGGTTCTACCGCATTCGCGCGGAGGAGAGGGAGTTCGAATAGGCGCGGGATGTTTTCCACCGGTGGAAACATATTTTCCACCGCTGGAAAACGCACTTTTGCCCGACGGTTGGGTTGGGGCATTCACCGGCCTCTGCACAATGAGCTTGCAGATCCCGGCGGCTTCTTTACCCTGACGGCCGGTGAATGGGAGAGTGGACCTATGGTGCAGCGCGCAGAATCGAATCTCAAATCCGTTTCGCTTTCCGCCTCGGAGCGGTTGAAGCAAACGGATGGCGTGGTGCTGCGTCCTGTGGCGGGCGAGTACATGCTGGTGCCGACCGTGACGCGGGAAGTCGATCTGGACAGCCTGTTCCTGCTGAATGCCACGGGGGTTTGGGTGTGGGAGCATGTGGACGGAGTCCGCCCGGTGCAGGAACTGGGCGAGATGGCGGCCCGGCACTTTTCGATTGGTCCATCGGTTGCGCTTGCGGACGTGACGGATTTTCTGTCGAGTTTGCTGGAACGGAATCTGGTGAAGCGGGCGGGAGATCATGGAAGCTGATTGCGAGCTGCCGTCCGGGATTGCCCGCCTGGATGCCTTGCGCCGCCGCGCCGCCGATCAAGGTTTGCCGCTCCATGGAACGCTGGAACTGACCCAGCGGTGCAATTTCCGGTGCGTGCATTGCTATGTCCTGCCGGGTGCGAAACCGCCCTCCTCCGAACTGACGGCCGGGGATTGGCTGGCCTTGGCGCAGGAGGCGGCCGATGCGGGCTGCTTCTCTGTTTTGCTGACCGGCGGAGAGCCGTTGCTGCGGAACGATTTTGCGGAAATCTATTTGGGCATCCGGCGGATGGGGATCCACGTGATGCTGTTCACCAATGCCTCTCGGGTGGATGGGCAGATCATTGAAGCCTTGCGACGGGCCCCGCCGCGACTGATCGAAGTGACGGTCTACGGGGCATCGCCCGAGACGTATCGGCGGGTGACGGGCCGTCCGGAGGGCCATGCCGAGGCCATGCGGGGCATTTCCCTTCTGCGCAGGGCCGGACTGCCGGTGAGGCTCAAGACGGTGCTGATGCAGCCGAACGCGGGCGATTTCGAGGTCCTGCGGCCGCTGGCCGCAGAGGGGGAGCCGCCCATGCGCTACGACGCGGTTCTTCAGCCGCGCTTCCGAGGGGACAGGGAAATCGAGCGTCTGCGCTTGCCGCCGGAGGAAGTGGTGGCTCTGGAATCCCGCGTGATTCCCGAACTGCCCGGACAATGGCAGGCGCAACGAAATCGGCGCCAGCCCTCCTCGCCGGGGGAGCGGTCCATGCTCTACTCCTGTGCGGCAGGCGCCATTTCGTTTTATGTGACGGCCGATGGGCGCGTCCAGCCATGCGTGAGCGCCTCCCGCCATGGGGTTCGCTATGAACGCGGCAAACTGCTGGAAGCCTTTCGGGCTTGCCGGTATTCGGCGCGGTCCTTGCCCGCTCCGGCAGCCTATGCCTGCGCCACATGCGAGGACCGCGTGTTCTGCGGATCTTGTCCGCCCCTTGCGGACCTGGAATGCGGGGACGAAGCGGGCGTGTGCGCCTATGCCTGCACCCTGGCGCATGAACGGGGAAAACGGATGGCGGCAGAAAATTAGGCTTCCATTGAGTCGGCCGATTGGAATACATTCCGCGGAAAGGGATAGCGTATGAAGAAAAGTGACATCCAGGATCAGGACTCTTCCGGAACCTACGAAGCGCCCCGGTTGGAAGTGGTCTCGTTGCGCGGCGATGAAGTGCTGGCCGGCAGTTGCAAGGACATTAGCGGCGCGGGTCCGAACCTGAACTGCCGCGATCAGTTCGGCGGCACCTGCTCATCGCTCGGCTCATGATTCCAGCGGCAGGTCCGGACGCCCTTGCGCATCCGGGCGGGGGATGCTTTTCCCTGGCGGGCCTTTCGGTTCTCCTTGACGGGCGGTTGTGCCCGTCCTTTTCATTGTGGCCGGATTCCTACCGGCCCTTTTTATTTTCGGATTTCAAGGGCGTGCCGGATTCGCGTGTCCGGATTGGCGCGGAATCGCTCCTTCCCCGGGACGACGGGTTTGTTTCCACGTATGTGGCCGGTTCGTGGCAGGCGGGTTGCTTCGACGGCCGGGAGGTCTATCGCTTCCATGGGAATGAAAACCGCCCCTATCTGTGGGCCGGCCCGAACCCGGATTTCAGCGCGGTGGAGGTTTGGGTGGAGCCGGAAGGGGGGCGCCAAATGCCGCCTCTCCTGCACCCCGTGGACCGTGTTTTGAGCATGGGCGTGCTGGCCCACCGGGGTGGCTTCATCGTTCACTCCTGCGGGTGGGCCTGCAACGGAAAATCCGTTTTGTTCCCCGGCGTTTCCGGCGCGGGCAAGACGACGCTGTGCCGCCAACTGATGGCGGCAGGGCAGGGAATCGTCTTGTCCGACGACCGCGTGGTGCTGCGCGAGGGGGCGGGAGGCTTTCGGGCTTGCGGGACGCCCTGGCCGGGCGACGCCAAACAAGCCCGCAATGAATCCGCGCCGCTGGCGGTGCTTTGCTTCATTGAAAAATCGTCCGATCACCGCTTGATTCCCATCCGTCCCGCAGAGGCGTTGCGGCGCCTGATGGAGGCGGCATCCATCCCGTGGTTTTCCGCACCCTTGCGCGATTGGGTCTTGCCGCAGGTGGAGCGCCTGGTTTCCTCCGTTCCAGCCTACCGGCTGGGATTCCGTCCGGATCCCGGCGTGATGGATGTGCTGTTGCCCGTTGTGGCGGCTGCCGGATAAATGGATTGGCCTGCCATGAGGGTCGATTCGACACGGTTCTCCGAACTCCTTGCCGATTCCCTGGCGCGGGGAGAGGCGGTCCTGCTGCGCGTCCAAGGCGTCAGTATGCTCCCGTGGTTCCGCGAGGGGCAGAAGGTGCGCATCGAACCCGCGGCAAACCGCCGCCTGCGCAAAGGGGATGTGGTGCTGTTCTGGCGAGAGCCCCGGCATCCCATTCTCCACCGCATTGTCCGGCTGTCGCCGAACGGGGATTGGGTGGAGTGCCGCGGTGATTCCGAGGTGGGCGGCTCCGAACGGGTGCCTCTTTCCGCGGTGATCGGCGTGGCGAAGGTTTCCGCTTTTCGGCGGTGGCAATCTGTGTTGCTGAATCCCGCGCGGCAATGGGTGAACCGCCTGCTGGCCCGCAGGGGAATTGTCCTTCGCCATGGCTGAGTGGCGTTCCCATTTGAAGACCCTTCGGGAAATTTGTTCGGCCGCGATGCGGGGTGAACGGTTTCAGGACGATGTGGCGGACGACTTTGCGGACGTGGCGCTGGCCTTGGCCGAGCGGCATCGCGTGGTGCCGTTGCTGGCGGCGGGGGCTCCGGCTGGACTGCGGGAGAGGCTTCGCCGCCGCGCCTTGGCTCTTGCACAGCAGACGGTGCGGCTGGAGCATGAATTGGCGGCCCTTGCCGGTCGAGGGGCGGATGCGGAAATCGGCTTTCTGGTGTTGAAGGGGCCTGCACTGGCCCGTCAGGCTTACGCAGCGCCGGAGTGGCGTTCCTATGACGATCTCGATTTGTGGGTGGATTCGGCCGACCTTCCTGCGGCGGTCCGTGTGCTGGAACAGGCGGGCTATCGCCGCACACCAGAGCTGAACCGCCGAGCCTTTGTCTGCGCCCGGCGCGCCGGCATTGAAGTGGCCCTCCGGCATCCGGAGAGCGGACGCCTGATCGAGCTGTCGCACGGCTGGCGCGCGCTTGCACCAAGCCGGGCCGCCGCGCGCGAAATGGTGGGCGCCTGCGGAACACTTGCGATCGCCGGAACTTCCATTCGCGTGCTTTCGCCGGTCCATTCCCTTCTGTTTGCTTGTGCGCACGGGGCGCATCACCGCTGGGACCGCCTGGGCTGGGTGGCCGATGTGGCGGGGCTTTGGGGCCGTCTCTCCCCGGCGGAACGCGGGGAAGCTTGTACCTGCGCGCAGAGATGGGGGATGAAAACGATGCTGGCGTTGGGACTTCGCTTGGCGGGCGATCAGTTCGGTTCGGCGTTGGACGGGCTTGCCGGGTCGTGGGCCGCTTTGCCACGGGTGGAAGCCTTGGTCGATCGCGTGAAGCTCGACGAAATCGGGCCGGACTCCCTGCGGGCCTCCATGCCCGGGCGGTTGCGCTTCGAGTGCGATGCGCAGGATTCCGCCGGGCGGCGCTGGCGAATCCGGGCGCGGTGGATGTTCCAGCCGACCCTGGGCGATGTGCAGGCCGTCGCGCTGCCGTCCGCGTGCTTTCCCCTGTATTGGGTTTTCCGCCCCCTGCGCCTCCTGTTCCATCCGTGGCGTGGGGATTGGAAAAGGTGGGCGGGCCGGGCCTGATGCCGTTTTCCGCCGCTGGAAAAGTTTGCGCGGCGGGCTTCGGGAGCGTACAGTCGCGACTCTGAATTTTTAAGGAAGGAAACCAAATCGATGAAAATGCGGACACATACTTGCGGACAACTGCGCCCCACCGATGCGGGGGCCAAGGTACAACTGTGCGGCTGGGTGGACAGCGTGCGCGACCACGGCGGCCTGATTTTCATTGACCTGCGCGACCGCTACGGGCTGACGCAGTGCGTGTTCGATCCGCAGGATTCCCAGGCGGCATGGGACGCCGCCCAGGCGTGCCGCGGCGAGTATGTCGTGCAGATCACCGGCGAGGTCCGCGCGCGCCCGGCCGACATGGTCAACGACCGCATCCCCACCGGCGGCATCGAAGTCCGCGCCATGCACATCGCCGTGCTGAACAAGGCTCACACGCCGCCCTTTCCGCTGGATGACCGCAACGCGGAAAACGTCAGCGAGGACCTGCGCCTCGAATTTCGCTATCTCGATCTGCGCCGCGCGGCCATGCAGCAGTCGCTCATGCTCCGCCACCGCCTCATCCAGACGGCGCGGAACTATTTCGATGAAAACCAGTTCGTGGACGTGGAAACGCCCATCCTGACCAAGAGCACGCCCGAAGGCGCCCGCGACTACCTCGTGCCCAGCCGCGTGTGCCCCGGCATGTTCTTCGCTCTGCCGCAGGCGCCGCAGCAATACAAGCAGTTGCTGATGATGTCCGGCATGGACCGCTATGTCCAGATCGCCCGTTGTTTCCGCGATGAGGACTTGCGCGCCGACCGCCAGCCGGAGTTCACCCAGATCGACATTGAAATGTCGTTTGTAACCGAAGAGGACATCATCTGCATCGTGGATGGTCTGATCGTTCGCTTGATGAAGGCGGCGGGATATGCGGCCCCCCAACTGCCGATTCCCCGCATGACCTATCGCGAGGCCATGGATCGCTTCGGCAGCGACAAGCCCGACCTGCGCTTCGGCATGGAGATCGTGGATCTCGCCCCTGTGTTCAAGGGTACGCAGTTCAAGGTGTTTGCCCGCGCCCTTGAAGGCGGCGGCGCCGTCAAGGCCATCAACGCCAAGGGCCTCGCCCATGCGCCCATCAAGATGGTCGAAGAGGACTGGACCGGCCTCGCCAAGGAAGGCGGCCTCGGCGGACTGGCCTACATCCGCGTGCAGGAAGACGGCACATGGAAATCGCCCATCGTGAAATTCTTCACCGACGCCGAAAAGGCCGGGCTGCAGGCCGCGCTGAACATCCAGCCGGGCGACCTCGTCCTGTTTGGCGCCGACAAGGCCGACAAGGTACTCACAGTGCTGGGCCGCATCCGCCTGCTGGCGGGCGCCCAGGCCAACGTGATTCCACAGGACACCTTCGTCTTCACCTGGGTGACCGATTTCCCGCTGATGGAACGCAACGACGAAGGCCGCCTCGTCAGCGTGCATCATCCCTTCACCGCGCCCAAGGCCGAAGATATTCCGCTGCTCGACACCGATCCGGAAAAGGTTCGTGCGCAAGCCTATGACATCGTACTCAACGGCACCGAGCTGGGCGGCGGCAGCATCCGCATTCACGATCCGGAATTCCAGGCCAAAATGTTCAAGATTCAGGGTTTGCCCGAATCGGAAATCAAGGAGCGCTTCAGCCACCTGATCCGCGCCTTGGAATACGGCACGCCTCCGCACGGCGGATTGGCCATCGGTGCCGACCGCCTCGTGATGCTGCTGGCCCGTCGCCACAGCATCCGCGACGTGATCGCCTTCCCGAAGACGCAAAAGGCCATGGATTTGATGATGAATGCACCGTCCACCGTGGATGACAAGCAGCTTCGCGACATCCACATCCGTCTGGCTGCCGCCCCCAAGGCCGAAGCTTGATAACACCAATATCCAGTGGATCAGTCCGGCTGTTCCATTGGATATTGAAAATTGAATATTGGATATTGAATATTGAGATCGAAGGATTTGATCTCCTCTTGCCAGCTTGCCCTTTCCTCCATCCGCTTCGGTTATGAGGCGGAGGGTTGGGAATTGCAATTCCCCACCCTTTCTTTTGGCGGCGAGCCTGTCTGCGGCATC
>CAYNHA010000173.1:0-14362 GCA_964397035.1 uncultured Verrucomicrobiota bacterium | reverse complement strand
CACCACGTCATCATCCAAAAATGCAATCAACGGCGCCCGCGCCACCGCCGCCCCCTCGTTCTTCTTCCGGCTCGAATCCCCCGTGGGGAACTGGATGTCCAGATGCCGCACGTTTCCGTGCCGCCCCAGAAATTCCCGCAGGCGCTCCGCCACCCCCGCATCCGGAATCCGCCCCGCCACCATCACCTCGATGCCCTCGAATCCTTCCTCCGCCGCCAGCGACTCCAGCGTACGGATCAAAATATCCCTCCCCATCGTCGGGATCACCACGGACAAAAATGGAGTCGCCTCCTCCGTCATGCCGCCTCCCCGTCGCCACCCTGCCGCCGCCGCATCGCCACCAGCCACAGCGCCGCGCCCAGACCCGCCAGCACGCCCGCGCCCTGCAACGCCACCGGCAGCGAGGACGGCGCAAACTTCAGCACCACCTCGTGCGTCCCCGCCTCCGGAAAGAAAACGCCCTGGAACATGTAGTCGCACCGCGTCACCGGAACCGGCTTCCCATCCACCGTCGCCTTCCACGCCGGATCGAACTTCTCCGCCACGCGCACCCACGCCGGCCCGTGGTTCTCCACCGTGAACTCATAGCGCCCGGGAATCAGCCGCGTCACCTTCACCACCGGCATCGGCCCCGGATCGCCCGACGGCGGCCCCGGAACCTCCGTACCCTCCGGCAGCAGCAGCGAGGAAAACGGCTGGAACGTCGGATCATCCAGCGTCTTCAGCGCCACCTCGTCCGGCACCACCCGCCACGACTGCACCGCCGCCACCCGCGGCGGCACGGGCCTGAGCCGCAGCACCACCTCCGGCGCGTTCCTCCCCTTCGGCACCATTGGCGTGGCCACCCCGCCCTGCCCGTCGTTCGCCGGCTGGTATCCCCACACCACCTCCAGCTGCGACGCCCACGCCGGATTCGCCATCAACTGCCCCGCCACTTGCGCATGCGCCAGCACATGCGAAACCGCTGCCAGCCGCCAGCCCCGCACCGGATCGCGCACCGAACTCCAGAACGCCGTGTAATCCGCCGGCGGACGCGGCAACTGCGTCACGTTCACCGACGAAATCCCGTGGTACGGGAACAGGTACGTCAGCCACAAATTATAGAACCCGTCCTGCGTCGCCATCGCCGTGCGGTTGAAGCCCACCTCCCGCTTCAGGAAGCGCACCAGCTCGTTCTCCGCCACATAGCCCGGCGGCATCGTCTGGATATACTTCGGCGCCAGAATCACCGCCGCATCGAACACCACTACCGCCGCCGGGATCCACGCCCCCCACGCCGCCAGCCGCCGCACGGAGGTTTTCCACACTGTGGAAGATTTTTTTCCACCGGTGGAAAATTCCGCCCCTTTTTTTCCACACTGTGGAAAACTTTTTTCCACACTGTGGAAAACGTGTTGCGACAGCAGTCCCAGCACCGCCGCGCCCAGCGCGAACGCCCCGCCCGCATACGTCACCGCAAACGCGCGGTTCCGCTGGATCACCGGCCCCATCGCGTTCGTGGACACATCCGCCCACAGCGCCAGCCCGGACAGGAGGAAAACGGCCGAGACGATTCCCGCGCCCCAGATCCATTTGCGCACCGCCTTCCCTTCCATCCGCAGCGCCGCCTCCAGCCCGAAGGCCGCCAGCACGCCCCACGCCATCTGGAAAAAATGGATGAACTTGTTGGGATTGCGGATGCTGCCGAATCCCGGCAGCAGGCTCAGCGGGCGGTAGAGCGGGAAGTATTTGCCAAACGCCAGCAGCAGCGCCAGCACGCACAGCCCTCCCCACAGGGCGATGGTGGCCGCATTCTTTTCCTGCCGCCAGCGGAATGCCGCCGCCAGCCCCATCAGCGCGAAGAGAAGCGGCAGCACGCCCACGTACACGTTCTCCAGCTTGAAATTCATGAAGCCCTGGCGCGTGGTTTCCCAGCCTTCGCTCCGCCCCATCCGGCCCCAGTACGGCCCCGTCGCCTCGCCGCTGCGCCACCCCGTCCAGCCCGGCGCAATGAAATCCAGGCTCTCCTCCGGCGGCTGGCTCCACTGCGTGGTGTAGGCCCAGCGCTCGGCCGCCGTCTGGCCGTCCGTCGATTCCGTCACGCCCGACCCGCGCGCCGCCAGCGAGGCCCCGCCCGCCAGCAACGCCGCCGCCAGCAAGGCGGCCCAGGAACGGCGGAGCAACGCCAAGGGGTTCCAGCCGCCCGCCGCCCGCACCGCTTCGAACACGCCCAGCGGCAGCAGCAGCAGCGCGCAAAAAAGCGCCACATCCGCCTGCTCCAGAAACATCGCCCCGGCCGAGGCGCCCGCCACCACCGACCACGCCACACGGCCCGTCTGACCCCAGCGCCCCAGCGCCCACACCGCCAGCGCCAGGAACGGCATCAGGCCGTATTTTCCCACATGGCCCGCATAGGTCAGCGTGAGGTTCGTGCCCACCCAGAACGCCACCAGTCCGCCCAGCAGGCAGGCCGCCGGCCGCAGCCCCTTGTCACGCAAATACAGCGCCAGCAGCCACGCCGAAACCGCCAGACACAGGCCGTGGTAGAGATTCATGAAGACAGCCGCGGGCAGGGCCTGAAGCAGGAAATAGCCCGGCCGCACCATGCTCATCGTCGGCAACCCCCACAGCGATTCCCCCACCCACGGATGCAGCGCCGACGCCTCCAGCATGCGCTGGTTGCTCTTCAGCAGCCCCACGTTGTCGTCGCTGCTCATCAGCACCGTGCCCGGCGTCCACAGCACGTGGAACACCACCGCCGCCACCAAAATGAAAAACGCCGCCATCCACAGCCCCTGGAAACGACCTGCTGGATTCGCGGAACCGGCCTGCGAGTGAAAAAGTTTCATCCCGTCATCAAAATCATTCCCGCCCCCGCTGGCAATCCTAAACATGCGCTATTCGTTCAGGACGCGGATGCGGTACACGCGCTTGCCCTCGGCGGGCCCGTCCAGGAAATCGTCCGTGAACGAAAAGACCGAAGGCGTGCCCCGGTTGGCCGGGTCCAGCTCCTCCGACACCGGACGTTCCACGGAATGGAAAACGCCGGTGGCCAGATCGTCGGTCCATTCCACGCGGTAGCGCGTGCCTCCCACCGAGGGCCACCGCAGGGTGGAGCCGGCCTGCAATGCAGGCGGCAGCAGTCGCAGCGCCGAAAGCGGATCGCGCGGGTCGGTGTTGGACAGGTATTCCTGCCAATTCGACAAGCCATCGCCATCCGGGTCCTCCTCCGGAAGGGCCGTGATCAGGTTGGTGAAGAAGGCGATTTCCCAGTCATCCGGCAGGTCGTTCCCGTTGGCGTCTTCCGGCGCGGGCATCACGAACGTCGCGACCGCCTGCTCGCTGGTGCTCAAGCCGTCCGAGACCACAAAGGCCACCGTGTCGGTTCCCCAGTAGGCATGCACGGGCGCATAGCGGGCCTCGCCGCCGCTGGCGGAGAGCAGGTTGAACGCGCCGTGGACGGTAAGGCGTCGGACTTCGAAAGACAGGGCCTGCCCGTCTTCATCGCTGCCCGCAAGGGTCAGGTTGGTGGGCCCCCTCACCACGAGGTTGGAGGCATGCGCCACGGGAACATGGTTCAGGAAAGGCGTGCACACACAGCTTTGCCTCACATAGGTGGCGTGGAGGCCCCAGCACAGGTTGGTGCCGGAATCGCCGCTGTCTACATCCGACATGCGCAATCGCCAGGTTCCGTTGAGGGGTTTCCCAGCCAACACCGCCAGCGAGGATTCCGGACGGTAGGTCCCCGCAAAAGGCGCGGTTCCGTTCGTGAGCGCCAAGGCGGCGGACTGGTCCAGCACCGTGTAGACGGCCTCGGCGCAGTCGCCGGTTCCAAAGTTGTCGCCGCTGCGCCCCCGGCGATTTACCAGCAGCACCTCCGAACCGTCGGGATGCTGCAACGCCAGCACCAGATCGCGGTCGTAGGTGTGGTTGATCCGGATCCGCACGTCGATATCTTCAATGACCGGATTGTCCGACTCCTCGATCGCGAGATCGGAATACACCGTGCTGTCATCCGGAATGGGAGATGGCATATCCATGTTGAAATCGCCGTTCTCGGGCGATTGACGGATATACGTGCCCACCACGCGGTCGAAGACGGTGGTCACCACCTGCCCATTGAACGCGGTTTCCAGTTGGAAGCGGAGAACGCTTCCGCAGACCAGGGAGGAACCGATCCGGTACACCAGCTCCGCGCGGTTGGTGCCGGTGCCATCCGCCACCATGGAATCATACGTCGAGATGCCTTGCAGGACATCCACTCCCGGCGTGAGAGCCACCAGACTCGCCACGATTCCTGTTGCCGCCAGCGAGGACTTGTTCCAGAGGACGATGTTTTCCCGGATCGTCTCGCCCGGATCCAGAATCCCGTCGCCGTTGCCGGCCGGAAGGTCCAGCAGGGACGCATCCCGAAGCACCATGCCGGTGCGGGGCGTCTGAGAAAAGATCAGCGTACTGTAGCGCCCGATCGTGACCGGTCCTATTGGCGGAGAACCCGCTGCGGCCACCTCCACGCTTCCCTCGTTGCCGTAGTCGGCGGCGTAATCCGTGGAATCGCTGTTGAACAAGGCATACCATGTGCCCGCCGAGGGAAACTGGACCGTGAAGTGGGTCCTGACCGTGTTGGCGAAATTGGCCACCACCACAACGACATTCCCGGTCTGAACGCTGTCCTGGCGGCTATAGGCCAGCAGCTTATTGACATTGTCCACCTGATAGGCGTTGGCCGAATCGCCCATCAGTCCGCCGGACAATCCCTCCACATTCCGCCGCAGCCGGATCAAATCGCGGTACAGCCGCCAGTTCCCCGCCTGGCTGTTGGTGCGCGCCCAATCCATGGGCCGCGTGTCGCTGAACTGATTGGTTTCCAACAGCTCCTGTCCCTGCCAGATCATGGGGGTTCCCGGCGATGTCATGACCAGCGCCGCGCCCAGTTGGGAACGCTTGCGGGCGTAATAGCCATCCGGCTCGGCGCCGTGAATGGCGGTGGGCAGGCGCGCGCCGTTGTTCAGGTCCCCCGTGGTGTCGTGCGATTCGGTGAACACGATACGCGAGGCGGTTCCCGCCACGTTCCGCGCCACCGTGAACATATTGCGGTTCGAATCCGATCCCTGCGTCAGAACGCTTTTGATTTCCCCCGCAAACGTCAAATCCCAATGGGAATCGAAACCGCTGATTTCCTTGGTGTCCTCGGCGATGTTCCAAATACCCTCCCCGCGCGCCGCCATCCAGCCCAGCGCATTCGTCACCATCGTCAGCCCATCGGGAATGAACAAGTTGTTGGTCGTGTAGATGATGTGCTTGGGCGCATCCCAGCGAAAGCCGCTGATGCGGTATTCGTCCAGCCACATGCGGAAGGTGTCGTTGATGTATTCGCGAACCTCCTCCCGCGCATAATGGGGGCGCGGTCCCCACTTCGTATAGGTGTATGGATCGCTGGGATAGAAATAGGGACCCGGCGACGTGCCATCCATCTGCCACAGCGAAGACCCGGCGTCCCAGTGATTATGCACCACGTCCATCAGAAAAACGATGCCCCGCTGGTGGCCTCGCTGGACCAGGCGGCGAAGATTATCCGGCGTACCGTAGTTTCTTTCCACCGCAAACGGATAGGCAGGGTTGTAGCCCCAACTGGTCGCACTGGGAAACTCGTTGATCGGCATGAGCTCGATAGCCGAAATCCCCAGCTCCTCCAGATAGGCCAGGCGATTGGTGAACGTTGAAAAGCCGCCGGACACTCCCGGGAAGGTTCCCGCATGCGCCTCGTAGATCACCACATCGCGGGCATTCGTGATGCATAGCGGATCCCCCCCCCAGTCAAAGGCATTCGTGGACACCACCACGGAATTGTTGTTGTCGCCGGATTGGATGATCCGGCTGCGGGGATCGCTTCGCCAGAGGGAACCATTCACAACAAACTTATAGCTGTGGTTGGTCCGGGCCGAGGCGACATCGATGGACCACACACCCGACGTTGCACTTTCTTGGATCAGTGGATTCGCCGTCGTACTCCACCCGTTGAAACTCCCCGCCACGCTTACGCTGGTCGCACCCGGTGCCCATGCGCGAAACGTCACCCCCGTGCCCGAGGCCCCCGCGAACGGAATGGAGCCCCACCCCGGACGGCTGGACTGCGCCATCGCCCCTTCCGCTCCGGCCAGCAGGCACAACCACAACCCCAGAAGAATGACCGCACCCATCCTCATGCCCCTGACCCTACCCGAGCCAACGCCAAAAGCAAAGCCGCGATCCCCACATTCGGCTACCAACACATCCTATCGCCTCTCCCCGGTCGCTCGGGGTCATGTTTTATAAAAATGTATCCCTATGGACACCTCCCAAGCGCAACCGGCTTCTCGGAATCAGAAGGGGCAAATCAGCGGGAAGTCAGGACCGTCACGCTGGTGCCCTCCACCGTGACCGATGTGCGGCCCTTGAGGCGAAGGGAGGGTGCTTTTTCCTGCGTGGTGAAGGCCAGATTCCAGGGCCCGCCATTGGCGTTGGGGGGCAGCTCGAAGGATTGGGGATCCTCGCCGTTGTTGAAAACCATGAACAGGTTGTCGTCCTCCTGGTCCGCGCCGGTATGCTCGCGTCGTCCATCCAGACGGCAGGCCAGCGCCACGCCTTTTTCCCAGTCCGGCTGCGCCGCACCGCCGGGGCCGTACCAGACGATGTCGGAAAAACCGCCGACCTTGGATGATCCATTGAAGAACCGTTCCCTCCAGAGGCAGGGATGGCTCTTGCGGAATTCAATCGCCTTCAGCACGAACTCGTAGAGCGGTCGATTTTTCTTCAGCAGGCTCCAGTCGATCCAGGAAATCTCGTTGTCCTGGCAGTAGGCGTTGTTGGTGCCCTGCTGGGTGCGGCCGAATTCGTCGCCGCCCAGCAGCATGGGGATTCCCTGCGAGAGAAAGAGTGTGGCCAGCATGTTCTTTTGCCGACGGAAACGCCGGGCCAGAATGGAAGGATCGGTGGTCGGGCCTTCCTGTCCGCAGTTGTCGCTGTGGTTGTGGTTGTCGCCGTCGCGGTTGCCCTCGCAGTTGGCGAGGTTGTGCTTTTCCGAATAGCTGACGAGGTCGGCCATCGTGAAGCCATCGTGGCAGGTGATGTAGTTGACGCTTTTGAGAGGGGTCTGGCCAGGGCGGTCGTACAGGTCCGAGCTGCCGCACAAGCGCGTGGCCAGGGTGCTCAGGCGGCCCGCGCCGCCGATCCAGAAGTCGCGGATGTCGTCACGGTATTTTCCGTTCCACTCCGACCAGCGCTTGCTGGGAAAGGAACCCACCTGATAGGCGCCGGCGGCATCCCATGCTTCGACGATGATCTTCACTCCGCGCAGCACGGGATCTTCCGCGATCTGCTCAATCACCGGTGGATTTGCCAGCAGTTCGCCATCGCGTCCGCGCGCCAGGATGGTGGCGAGGTCGAAGCGGAAGCCGTCCACGCGCATGTCCAGCACCCAGTAGCGCAGGCAGTGCATGATGAAATCGCGCACGACGGGATGGTTGCCGTTCACGGTGTTGCCGCAACCGGTGTAGTTCTTGTAGCTCTTGCCGCCCTCTTCCATCATGTAATAGATTGGGTTGTCGATTCCGCGGAATGAGAAGGTCTGCCCGCCCATGCCGCCTTCAGCGGTATGGTTGTAGACTACATCAAGAATCACTTCGATGCCGGCCTTGTGCATTTCCAGCACCATTTCCTTGAACTCGTGCACCTGCTCGCCATGCTGGTTGCCGCAGGCAAAGCGCCCGTTGGGAGCAAAAAAGGCCAGCGTGCTGTAGCCCCAGAAATTGCGCAGATTCTTGCGGGGACCGTTCTCCCAGTAGAGTTCCATTTCGTTGAATTCCTGGGCGGGAAGCAGCTCCAGCGTGGTGATGCCCAGCTCCCGCAGGTGCGGGATTTTTTCGATCAGCCCACGATAGGTGCCGGGATTCCGCGCGCCGGAATTGGGATTCGCCGTATAGCCACGCACGCTGGCTTCGTAGATGATGGACTGGTTGAGAGGCACGCGAAGGGTGCGGTCGCCGGTCCAGTCGAAGTCATCCTTCAGGATGATGCCCTTGGGGAAATGGCGGCCGCCCTTGATGGGCTTGCCGGGAACAACGCCTTCGCAATCGCCCCATTTCTTCTGGCCGGTGACGGCGAGGGCATAGGGATCCAGAAGCCACTGCTCGGGATCATAGGCATAGCCCGCGGCGCCGTCGCGGGGTCCGTCCATGCGGTAGACATAGTACTGTCCCGCACGCGCGGTCGGCACATGCAAATGCCAGAGATCGCCGAGACGGTTCCGCTCGGGCCGGAGCTCAAACTCCTCCCGGGGGGTGGCATCATCGGCATGGTCGAAAATCATCAGCCACACGCGCCGGGCGTGGCGGCTGAATATACTGAAATGGACGCCCTGTTCGACCACGTGCGCGCCGTAGGGAACCGGGACAGGGGCATTGGGAATGACGTGTTCTCTTTTTCTCATCTTCAGACTTTCTCTCAACGGTACAGCAGCCAAGCGCGGACGGAGTACCGAACCCACTGGCCAAAGGAAAGAAAAATGTCCACCAGCGTCGGCCCATGGGACCGATGGTGGCTGTGCCGCCGGGTTTTCCGGACACGGACGCGAACCCGACGGAATTTCCGCGGCGGATGGGCCGCCGGATCTTCAGGAGCGGCGTCACGTTCAGCCGGAGGAATTTCCACGGTCTTGTGGATCCGCTCCAGGGCGCGGTGGAATATCTGCGCCGGGAGCCAGGGTTCGGAAAAGTCGGTCCACTCCACCACCAGCGCACCCGCCAGCTCGATGGGCGAAAGAGACGGATTGTTGCCATTGGCCGCCTGCGACGCCAGCCAGGCGCAATCGCGGGCGCAAATCAACCGCTCGCGTTCCAGCATGCGGGGCATGCAACGGCAGGTCATCAGGGCGGCGGCATCCTCCACGGCGCTCTGAAGGGCGATCAGACGCTCGTCCTCGTCCATGCCCTCGTCCTTTGCCTGTTCATAGCCGCGCTGGATGTCGCGGACACGGGGACCATATTCATGCCAGAACCAGTCTTTCATCTCGCGGATGGCTCCCTCGCGCACGCGCTGGCAAACCCGCTCCAGATCGTCCCGCAGGGGATGGGCGCCAAGCGTGTCGCGCAAATCCTCCCGCGCTTCGCGAAAAGTCGGACGAAGGGCCCGCATGAGATCCTGGTTATCCTCGTGGTACAGCAGCACCCGGCCCAGGATACGGGTCTGGTACATCCAATCGGAGAAGGATCCGTGGCCCGGCAACGGGACATCGCGCCATGAACGATGCGGAGCCGACAGGGAAATCAGGATCAGAAACGGAACCGACCAGGCAAGGGCCAGAAGAATGCCCAACCCCACCGCGCCGTGCGGAGAGTGATGAAATAGCATCGTCACCAGTGCCCCGCCCGTGCACAGAAAGACCAGGCACCACCAGATCATGGGCCCCCGGCGCTCCCGCGCCGCCGCTTGTCTCAGCCGCTTCATCCGCCGTCGCCGCCTAGTGGCCGGCCTTGCGAAGCAAATCCGCCGTCAAGTCGTTGGCCTGGTGGAAAATGGTGTGCTCATCCATTCCGACGAGCGTTCCTTTTTCCACCAAGACCTTGCCCGCCACGATGGTGCACTCGGCCCGGGGCGCACTGCCGCAGAACAGAACGGCATGGGCGGGATCGGTCATGGCGCCGGCAAAATCCAGCCGGTCCAAGCGGAACATCGCCAGATCGGCGGCCATTCCCGGCTTGACCTGGCCGATCTCGGGCTGGCCGAGGATTTCCGCGCCGCCGCGGGTGGCCATGCGGATCACCTTTTTCGGCGGCATGGAGGTCACCCCAGTGCCCACGCGGTGCACCAGCAAAGCGGTTTGCATTTCCTTCAGCAGGTTCGAGGAATCGTTGCTGGCGCTGCCATCCACGGCAATTCCCACCCGGACACCGGCATCCAGCAAGGCGGGCACGTGGCAGATGCCCGAGCCCAGGCGCAGATTGCTGACTGGACAATGCGCCACGCCACAATTCATCTTGCCGAGGCGGATGATTTCCTCGGGGGTGAACCAGATGCCGTGCGCATACCACACGTCGGGCCCCACCCACCCCACACTCTCCATGTACTCCAACGGCCGCATTCCCAGCTTCTGCACGCAGAAATCCTGTTCGTCGTTGGTCTCGCACAGGTGCGTGTGCATATACACTTTTTTCTGCCGGGCAAAGACGGCGGTCTCCGCCAGCGATTCGCGCGTGACGGAAAACGGCGAGCACGGGGCCAGCACGATGCGGGTCATCGCAAACGGCTTGGGATCGTGATACTTTGAGATCAGTCGGTCGCAATCGGCCAAAATATCCTCCCAGCTCTGGGTCACATCGTCGGGAGGCAGGCCGCCCTGCGAGCGGCCAAGGCTCATGCTGCCGCGCGTGGGATGAAAGCGGACCCCCATCTCGCGGGCGGTGTCGATTTCGATGTCGAGGAATTCGCGCGGCGCCGAGCGGGGAAACACATAGAAGTGATCCGTGCTGGTCGTGCAGCCGCTCAGCAGAAGCTCTCCCAGGGCAATCTGCGTGCTGACACGAACGGCCTCCGGATGCAGGCCCCTCCACACCTCGTAGAGCCACAGCAGCCAATCAAAGAGCTTGGCATCCTGCACGGCGGGCAGGTTGCGCGTCAGCGTCTGGTAGAAATGGTGGTGCGTGTTCACAAAGCCGGGATAGACCGCGCACCAGCGGCCATCGATCACGCGCGCACCCTGCGGCGTGGGCAGGTTCTTGCCGATGGAATGGATTTTGTCCCCCTCCACCAGCACGTCCACATCGTGCAGAACGCGGTATTCGTCATCCACCGTCACCAGCGTGTGGATGTTAGCGATTTTCAACGTGCTCATGGGCCTACTCCCCAAATACCATTTTCTTGACCGTCACGCCCGGCACCTGTTCCAGGGCGGACTTCAGCTCCGACACGCGGCTCACCACCTCCAGCAAAATCAATCCGCTGGGCGAACAAACCCCTTCAAACGCCTCGTGAAGGCCGATGCGCGTCCGGATGGAGCATCCAAAATCCGTCAGGATCTTCTGGACCTTGGCGGTTTGCTTGGTTCGTTGCGCCACATGAACGCCCAGGATCGTCTTGTTTGTTTTTTTCATGATTTCTTCTCCTTCAGAATATTCAGTAGTTCGGGCGAAGCCGCCAGAACAACTTCACGGGCCCAGCGTCCGGCCTTGCCGGGGCGCAAGTTCACGGAGCCGCCCGCCGCCTGGCAGATGGCCGTTGCCGCGGCCACGTCCCACAGCCAGATATCTTCCTCCACATAGGCATCCAGCCAGCCGCAGGCGGTGTACGCCCCCATCAACGCGGCGGAACCCAGCATGCGGATTTTCTTGAAACTCTGGACTTGCCGGATGAAGGCCCGCAGCGGCGCATCATCGAAGTCCTGATGGTGGGGAAATCCAGTGGCCAGCGATGCCTTGGCCACATCGCGGAGGCCCGACACCGCGATGGGCTTCCCGTTCAGCCAGGCCCCCTGACCCACGATGCCGGAAAACAACTCGCCCGAGAAAAAGTTATACACGGCCCCCAGCACCGGCGCACCATTCGCAAACAGCCCCACCGAGGAACAGCACAGCGGCATGCCTCGGGAATAATTGAAGGTGCCGTCGAGGGGGTCCACCACCCACATGCAGGCGTTTTCTTCCACGCCGCCATGCTCTCCGCTCTCCTCGGTCAAGACCGCAAGGGGCATGCGCTCCTGCAGCAAGCGGAGAATCCGCTCCTCGGCCAGCTGATCGGCCTTGAGCTTGATATCGTGCCCGGGCTCGCAGAGCACTTCCACCGGCTTCCGGCGCAGGTCCAGCAGCAGGTTCCCGGCTTCAGTCACGGCGGCCACGGCTACTTCCAAGGCCGCGGATAAATCAAGGTTCTCCAAGGTCTCCATGTGTTCAATCTACCTTTCGGCCTCCCGAACGGTCAAGCGATTGCACAGAAGGTCCCGCCACATCTTTCCTTCAGGTTGAGGAGGTGGGCCGTTTGGATGTTGCGAAGACCAGGGTGGCCACCGCCAAGGACAAGATTACGATGGGAACCAGGATGTCCTGCACGACCAGAAACGCGCCCGAGTTCAGCTCGGCCACATTGCCATGGATGCGCGTTTCCCGGATATGAACAAAGGCGGCCCCCAGCAAAAACACGGAGTAGCCGATGCCGGCAGCCACCGGGAACAAGCCCCGGTACCGAATGGCCAGCAGCCCCAGAATGGCATAGCTCAAGTTGGTTGCGGCCACCTCGTACTGAAAAGGATTGCCTGCGGGCCAGCCAATTTTCGCCGCGACCTGATCGGCGGCAAACGTGTGGCCGATAAAAGCCCAGAGTCCGGCCACTCCCGCAAGAAACACAAGGGCGTAGACCAAGAAAACCTCGACCACCCGGCGATGGTCGCGCGGCGTTTTGCTGAAAACCAGATGAAGAACCGCCCCGAGCAATGCAAGAACGGGAAACATCCATGTCATGGTTGTTTCTCCCTCATTACAGCGGGAAATCAGCCCCATACGGCAGCGGGACGTTGTGGAGAGTAGAGAGCGCACGGATTTCCTGAACGGTTTCCGTGCGTCCACTGGCCATGTGGTCGTTGATGAGCTTGTAGATTTTCTGGGCCACCCATTCGCGGCGCAACCCTTCTCCCCCCTCCTCGGCATCGGCCAGGTTCAGTGCAAAAACCATGTCGCGCTTCTGCGGTCCGGCCTCGCCGATCACCTGGAGGACGGCCGACTTCTGCTCCATGGGACAACGGCCAACCAGACGCAGGGGCCGGTCCAAGTACAAATGCGTCAGGGTGTTGGGATAGACCTCCGCGCCGGAATCCGCCGAAAAACGATAGTTCAGATTCGCCAGCACGGGACGGGACAGCTCCCGGGCGGCACGCTTCACCGTGTCGGGAATCTGCTCGCGCAGCGGCATGAGCCAGGACCCGCCCCGGTTGTTGTGCCCCAGCAAATCCAGCAGGAAGCTATTCACGCGGTCCCCCGCGCCGACTGTGAAAACAGACACGCCACCGTCATTGGCCCGGCTGAAGCGGGCAATGATGTCCGAGCTGTCCACCGTTCCCATGGTCGGCCGTCCATCGGTCATCAAGACCGCGATCATGGGTCGTCCCGGCGCGCGTGGAATCTTAAGCACCTGCTGCAAAGGCGAGAACAGATCGGTCTGACCCCGGGCACGCATGTCCTCCGTGAACGCCGCCGCTTGCGCAAGCGATTCCGATGTGACGGGCTGCCAGTCTTCGAAGCACAACGAAGGCAACTCGCTATACCGCATCAGATTGACCCGGTCCACGGTGGTCAGGGTGCGCAGGAAACCGACGATGCCTTCCTTGAAGAAATCCAGCTTGGTGCGCGTCATGCTTTCTGAACAATCCTGGATCAACAAAATGTCCTTGGGCAGCACCGGCAGGGCCTCGACCCCGGCACGGGAAATGGCCAGCTCAAAATACAGCGCGTTCTCATCGGTGGCCCGGAAGGTGGACACTTGCACGGCCAGCAGTTGCTCGACGGGAGCCAGATCCGTCACATCCGCCGGCTTTTCATCGAGGATCTGCCCTTGCTCCCGAAGGCGCTCCGCGTCGGAAAGCGCACCTTGGCTGGCGGCATCCAACATGGCCGATGCCGAGGGCTGGGCATGCGAAAGCACGGAAAGCGAACGGACCGAAGCATCCCCGCGGCCTTCCACCGTGGCGGCGGCCTCGGCGATGGCCTCGGAATCGGCCGGCAACGTGATATCGGGCGCACCCGGAACCCGCTCGATCACCGGCTCGATCCGCCGGGGCAGCGATTCCAGCTCCGTGGCCGCCACTTGCTTTTCGATCTGGAGAATATCCTGGCGGAAATCCATGGCCGAAAAATCCTCGGCTCTGGACGGCGCGGGCGCCGGGGCTTCGGAGGGGGCGGGTGGCACAAACTCCATCGCCTCGGCGCCGGCGCGGAGATCCTCCAGCAGGGTTTTCTGCAACGGCTCCACTTCGGCAAACGCCTCCGGATTCTCGGGACGGAATTTCTCCGGCTGGATCACACGGGGAAGGTCGGGAATGGCCCTCACCTCTCCCATCACCAGCGGGCGGGGCTTCCGCAGCGAAACGGCATCCATCGGCCTTCCCACCGGAAAGAGGGGAAGTTCGGTCAGGAGCACGCCATGCAAGGCCAGCGAAAGCACCAGCGTAGCGCCGAACAGCGCGGCGCGCAGCCAGGGCTGGCGCGCCTCGCGTCCGACTGGAGCATGAATACCGATCGAGGACATGAACCCATTATCCCTGCAAGGTCATCAGGAATTCAAGATTTGTCTTCGTCTTCTTCAAGCGTCCGATCAGCAGTTCCATCGCCTCGACCGGCGGGACGCCGTTCAGCGCCTTGCGCAG
>CAYNHA010000172.1:0-9931 GCA_964397035.1 uncultured Verrucomicrobiota bacterium | reverse complement strand
GAGGGCATGGCGGAATGGATGCCGAAGGTTCGTGCCTCGTAGGACGCGGTGGAGACGACGCCGCGTTGGTTCGGTGGCGAGCCCACGACCACCGGCTTGCCGCGGTATTCGGGAGGGTCGCGCTGCTCGATGGCGGCATAGAACGCATCCATGTCCACATGGAGGAATACGCGCTTGGGGGGGGAAGTGTCCGGCATGGAGAGGGAACCTGTGGGGATTACCACCGAACCGGTTCGTTGGCTTCGGTGCGCGGCGGGAGTTCCTTGCGCGGCAGGTTGACGCGGGGAGTGAGGGGGGCCGGCGCGGCGCTTTCGGAAGGAGGCGGTGGTGGGGGCGGCTCCACGGCGGCTTGGGAAGGAGGTGGCAGCGGTTCGGGCGCAGGCGCGGGGGCCGGGGCCGCAGGTTTGGCCTCGGCGGGTTTGGGCGTGGCGGCGCCGGACAGATCGATGGCCCGCCAGGCGACCCAGTCGATAGGAATTTCGCCCCGCGAGAGGGAGGCGGCCGTCAGGATTTTCTCCGGTTCGCCCAGAAGCGAGAGGGGAACGCGCAAGTGGATTTCGTCAGGGGCACCCGCGACACATTCAACGGCGGACGACGGTTGCTTGATGTCGAGATCGGTCACGGAAACGATTTTTTGGGGAGTGAGTTCAATGTGGATCTTGGGCATGTCGCCGAAGGGGGTTTCGGAGTGGTAGCCGAACAGGGAGACCGTGAGGGTCACGAAGCGGGACAGGGGGCGCTGAAACCGGAAGGAAAGGGTCAGATGGGTGGCATCGGCCGAGATGGAGCGTGTGGCGAAATCATTGTCATGGGTGCTGATGGCCTCGTTTTCGGTTTCGCTCTGGTTTTCGATGGCTTGCCAGTTGTTGGAGGACTGGGAGAACTCCTGAAGCAGGGTTTCATCGGTGCGGAACTGGGAGTTGTCGTCTTCGGCGATGTCGACTTCCCCCGAAGAACCGGGGAGGACGATGTCGGGGAAGTCGCCGAATAGTTCGCTCTTGCGGATGAAGGAATCGAGATAGCCCGAGGAATAGAGATATTGGGAATGGTGGCGTTGGATGGCGGCGTACTTGTTCGTGACCTGGAAGGGGGCCAGCGCGTATTCCAGGAAGGGAATTTGTTCATCGAGGAAATAGGGTGGCGTGGAGGGAAGCAGGGGATGGTAGTGGCGGGGCTCCGGCCACTGGGTGAAATGGACGGGATAGGGCAGAAGGGCGGGGTGGATTCCTTCCGGGGCCAGGTTCCAGAGAGCCACGCGGGTGAACAGGTAGAGCGCGCGATGGTCGACGTTGTGGTCGGCGGGATGGGAGAGGGCGATGTGGGTGGGGTTGAAGTCGCGGATGACTTCCATCAGGTCGTCGAGGATGTCTTCGCCAGCGTAGGCGGAGCCGGGCGTGAGGGCGCGTTCATAGGGCACGGCCGTGACGCGCGTGAGCATGGAGCGGAAGGGGGGCACGGTCCGCCAGTGGTGGTTCCAGATGTCGAGGGTGCCAAAATCGGGATAGCCGAGGAAGACGACGTCGTTGGAGGAGACTCCCAACTGGGCGGTGGCGGCGAGGGCCTCGTTTTGGCGGGTCAGTCCCATGGAGCGGACGGCGCTGGGCATCAGCACGGGATGCTTGCGGGTGATGAGGAAGGCCAGCTCGTTGTTGTCGCCCATGGTGAAGAAGCACACGCGCACGGGGACATCGAGGGCGAGGGCCTCCTGGATGAGGCCGCCTGCGGCGATGGTTTCATCGTCGGGGTGCGGGGCCAGGACCAGAATGCGTTCTTCGCCATCCAGGCGGAGCGGTGCCGTGGCCACAGCCCGGGAGGGAAGGAGGAGGAGTCCTGCGAGACCGAGCGCCGCGAGCGGTTTTGTGAAGGAGTGGGCTGACATGTCAAGTACCTCCGGGTTTTCCTTTTAGAAACGCAAAATATACAGCACCAAGCAGCAGGAGGAACGAAACGGCATGGTTCCAGCGCAGTTTCTCGCCGAGAACCAGAATGGCGAACACGGAAAAGACGACCAGGGAAATGACCTCCTGGATGATTTTGAGCTGGGTGGCCGAAAAGGTGGCATAGCCGATGCGGTTGGCGGGAACCTGGAAGCAGTACTCGAAGAAGGCGATGCCCCAACTGATGAGAATGACGGCGAGCAAAGGCCACTGGGCGCCGCGAAGATATTTCAGATGTCCATACCACGCCAAGGTCATGAAGAGGTTGGAGATCGTGAGGAGAATGACGGTTTTCATAGGAAATTCACGTGTGGGCATCATAAGGGACGAAGCGGTTTCTGCAAAGGCAAAAGAGGAGTGGGCCAGGCGGGCGGCGTCTGCGCGGGATCCTGCTTTTCCCGGTCTCTGCGAAATAAGCCCATTCTGCTTGAATTTGTTATGATTTTATGTGATTCTTCGAACATGAATTGTTCTCTTCAAGTTGGTTGCGATTTGACGCGGGTTTCCACTCCCGAAGAGGCGAAAGAAGTTTCCGGTTTTCTTCTTCAGCCGGGTCTTTTTGGAACGCGGTTGACTCCTGGTGAAATCGAGGAGTTCGCGTTGAATCCGGCCAAGTCCATCGGGTGCGAACACGACACGTATTGGTTTCAGCGGGATGACAATGGTGACCTCTGCGCCGTGATCGGAGTCCGCATGAACTTCGGACGGACCGGCATGTATGAGATCAGTGCCATGGCGGTGGGCCCCTCCTGCCGCCAGCAGGGAGTGGGCAGGCGGATGCTGGAATTCGCCCTTCGCTTCGTGGCCGATATGAAGGGGCGGGGACTGATCTTCGAGACGTCGTCCGACTCCTCCTACGCCCCGATGCACAAGTTGCTTGAACATTTTGGTTTTAAACCGGTGGGCCGGTTCCCGGATTTCTATTATCCGGGAGAGGACACCCTGTGGTATTACCTTGAAGTGAAACGGTAGCCTTATGGATCGATCTCGTTCCCTGCCCATCGTTCTTTTGGCCTTGGTTCTCCTGCTGGGAGGGGGGCTGGTTCTCCAGCGTAGTCGCATTGTGGAGTCCTTTTCGCTCTCGCGCGATGTCCCGTTTGAAAAGCTTTCCAAGGCGGCCTGTCTGCCGGACGGCTCCATTGCCGTTGTCTTTGATTCCAACAAGCAGATCGCCCGTCTGTCCGGGAACGGCGACCTGTCCTACCTGATTCCTTCCCGTAATTCGCCCGAGAAGGGGTTTTACTTCGCGAATGAACTTGCGTTTGGCCCTGATGGTTCCCTGTATGTGGCCAGCACCTATCTCGACACGTCGACCTTGACCGTCAACCGGGAAGCCATCGTCCGATTTTCCGCGAAGGGTCATCCCGAGGCGGTTGTTTTTTCTTATGCCCACTCGTCGGACACCTATACCGACAACATCGGATTGATCCGCTCCCTCAAGTGGACCTCGGCGGGGTTGCGCTTCTGCATGCTCCGGGAGGATGGCGTGCACAGTCTGCTCGTGGATCCCGCCAGCGGGCTGCTGGCCAGCGAAACCATCACCCCCTTCGAAGGGGCGCGGGACCGCGTCATTTATGCCACCGTTTCCGACGACGGGCAAGCGGTGGCCTTCAGCACCGCCGCCACAGAGATTTTTGTGGCCTCGCCGCCGGAAGGGGTTCCCGTCAAGCAATACGATGGCCGGGAACTGCCCACCGAAATTTTCTCCATTCCGTCGGACCTGCACTATCTGGACGGGACGCTCTATTTTTCCGATTTGGGTCGCGACTGCATCGCGCGCCTCACGGGAACGAACCAGTCGGAGGCTGTGTTCGATGCGGCGGTTGCCCGTTCGCTGGGTTATGGCGACGATTTCTTTGAGTGCAAGTATTTCCAAGTGGCCCCCGGCGTTCTCATCCTGCCCAATCACGGGAAGGTGGTTCGTTTCCAAACCGACCGTCCCGCCTCCATCCGGACGTTGGACCGCGCGCAGGGGAATTCCCGGCTTTGGATCCAGCGCGTTTTCATCTGGGGGCAGTTGGCTGCCTTTCTGGGCTTCCTGATCGCCCTGCTGGTCCTTGCGGCCCGGCACGCGTCGCCCGACAGTCGGCGGGCGGCCCGGCAGGTTTCCATCGTGGCGCTGATGCTGGGGGCCGCCGTCGCCATCACGACCTACATGATCTTCAACAACATGAACCACCGCCTGGAGGAGGAGTCCACCAAGAACCTGCGGGGATATCTGGAAGTCGGGAGGATTGTTGTGGACGCCGGGGGCGTGGACCGGATCCGGCACGTCAAGGACTACATGAACGAAGACTATGTGGCGTTGCTCGGGCAGCTCCGCCAAACCATCACCCGCGAGGGCGAAATCGATGCGGGCACCTATTCCGGCGTCTACAAGGTCTTCGGGAACAAGCTGACGGCCGTGGCCTACCACGACGGGCTGCGCGGGATTTTCTATCCATACGATTATCAGTATGACAAATCCATTTATGCCAAGGTGGCCGAAACCGGCCAGCCGTACGTGGGCGAAATCGTGGACATCTACGGCGTGTGGCTGAACGGCGTGATTCCGCTGGTGAATTCCGCAGGCGAAACCGTGGGTCTGCTGGAAGTGGGCGTGGACCAGTCGGCCCACCGCGATGCCAACCTGGCGCTCTTCAAGGCAACCATGATCGATTTGTCCATGGTCCTGTTCGTGCTGCTGTTTGTCTTCACCGAAATCGGGTTCTTCAGTTCCAACGTACTGGAGTCGGGGAAGCAGCATGACGAGGTGGCGTTGCAACGGGGCGATGAGGGAGCCATCCGGTTCGTGTCGTTCCTGGCCATTTCGGGAGTCTTCCTTTCGGCCTCCTTCCTGCCGTTGTTTTCGAAGTCGCTGGCTCCGGCCATGGGAAGCGTTCCCTTCGATGTGGTGATCGGTTTGCCGATGGTCATTGAAACGCTTTGCGGCGCGGTGATTGCCTTGATGTATGGGCATCTGCGGATCCGGGTGGGCATCAAAACCGACATCGTGCTGGGAAGCCTGGTCATTGCCGCCGGCATGGTGGGCACGGCGCTGGCCACCACGTTTGCCTGGTTGATTGCCGGTCGCATCACGGTGGGCATGGGCATGGGCCTGCTGATGATTGCCTACCGGACGTATTTCCTGATTGAAAAGGACGAGGGGCGCAAGGAGTCCGGCATCATCGCTCTGACCGCCGGCGTGGTGGCGGGCATCAACACCGGTTCGGTGTCCGGCGGAATGCTGGCGGCTCGCCTGGGCATGAAGCCGGTGTTTTTCGCGCAGGCGGGTCTCCTCGTCCTGGCGGCCATTGCCACCCTGCTGCTGATCCGCAACCGCCATCGTCCCACCGGCTCGGCGGCGGCGGCGCCTTTCTCGCCGTGGACCTTCCTGGCCGACCGAGCGGTCTGGAGCTTTTTCGTGCTGGCCTTCCTGCCGGTCACAGCCTGTGGTTTTTTCCTCGGTTTCCTCTTTCCGCTGTTTGCCGAGTCGCAGGGGCACACGACCAATGAGATCAGCTTGGCCTTCATGATTTTTGGCGTGGGCAGCGTCTATCTGGGGCCCATCCTCACGCGGATGACGTCCCATTTCTTCGGGGCCCGCCGCTCCGTGCCGCTGGGCGCCCTGGTCATGGCGGGTGGCCTGATGGTTTTTGCCTATTTCCAGACGCTGGCCGCCGCCTATGCCACCATCATCCTGTTCGGTCTCACGGAAAGCTTCATTTTCAACCAAGGCCTGTCGTATTTCTCCTCGCTGGGGAGCGTGCGTCGCTTCGGAGAGGACAAGGCCATGGGCGTCTACAACGTCTTCGAGTCCAGCGGGGAGGCGCTGGGCCCCGTTTCCTTCGGCCTGGCCATGAGCCTGGGGCTTGGCGTGGGCATCGCCTCCATCGCTGCCACGCTGGGAATCTGCTCCATGCTCTTCCTGGCCCTGAGTCGTTCCGCCGGAAAGGAGACCGCATGAGCCTGACGAGTTGGTACCGCAAGCAAAGCGTCCGGCGAAAGATCTTCATTCCCTTCTTCACCATCACGCTCTTTTCCTCCTCGATTTTCACAATCTACGGCTACGTCCAGAACAACCGGGCCATCGTTCACGACATCGACAAGCGGTTGATCATTGCGGCGCTGACCATGCCGCAGTTGCTGCCCGCGGATTACTTCGACCGGGTGACCTCGCCAAGTAGCATCGGCCCGGAAGAGCACATGCACTACACCCGGCGCCTGAATGTGTTCCTCGACCGCGTGGGCGGCACCTACCTGTATGCCCTGCACAAGGAAAGCAACCACTATTACTTCGTTGCCTCCGCCGCCACGGACACGGCCTACTGGGTGGAGTACACGAATCCCGCCCCGAACATCATCGAGCTTGAAACGGACTGGAAGGTCAGCGCTCCCAGCACCACCCCCGATCCGGACTATGGCCTGCTGCGATCCTTCGTCATGGGCCACACGGATTCCTCCGGGCGCCGCTTCATCATCGGCGCCGACATCGCCGCCTCCGAAGTGGTTGCGCTGAAGCGGCGCGCCTTCCTGAACTTCTTCGTCATGGGGATGGCCAGTTTCATCCTCGCCGTGCTCTTCAGCTATCTCGCCAGTTGCACCATCACCCGTCCGCTGACCCGCCTCTCCAGCTTCACCCGGAAACTGGTGGATGGCGATTTCTCCTCCACGATCCGCCTGGATCCCGCGTTGTTCCCGGATGGCAACCAGACCGCGGCCGAAACCGCCACGCTTGCCTATGACTTCGACCAGATGCAGCGGAACCTCGAGGCGCACATCGCGCAACTGAAGCTCACCCAGTCCGCCCGCGAGCGCGCCAAAAGCGAGTTGCGCATCGCCGGCCAGATTCAGGAAACCTTCCTGCCGGATCCGTTCAATCCGGATGGCTTCGGCAACCGCATCCAGCTTCACGCCACCATGAAGACCGCCAAGCAGGCGGGCGGGGATTTATTCGACTTTTTCGCGCTCGACGACACCCACCTGTTCTTCGCCCTCGGCGATGTCTCCGGCAAGGGCATGCCCGCCGCCATGTTCATGTCCGTCGTGGTTGTCCTTCTCCGCTCCGCCGCCAAGCTTCTGCGCGAACCTACCGAAATCCTGAAGCGCGTGAACGACGACCTGGCCGACCGCAACGAAAGCTGCACATTCGTGACGCTCGTCATCGGTGTCCTCGACACCCTCACGGGCGAAGTCGTCTTCGCCAACGGCGGGCACAATCCACCCCGCATCCTGGCCGCCGACGGAACCGTCTCCACCGTTCCCCTGAAAACCAACATGGTGGTGGGCGTCATGGATGGCGTGGCGTTCGCCCGTGAAACCGTCCGCCTCCATCCCGGTGACACGCTCTTCCTCTACACGGACGGCGTCACCGAGGCGATGGACCTCCAGGACAAGCTCTATGGCGAACCCCGCATGGACCAGCAGCTATCCACCATGCCTGCCGGTGCCAGCGTGCAGGACATCATCCGGCGCGTGGCCGAGGACGTCGACGCCTTCAGCGGCACGCGCGAACAGGCCGACGACATCACCATGCTGACCCTCCGCTACCGGCCTTGAGCCGTTTTCCACACTGTGGAAAACTTTTTTCCATAGTGTGGAAAACTCGGGCAGAGGACTATTTCCGCGCTTGTTTGTCGAGGATTTTGACGGCCTCGATGGCGGTGCGGATGGCTTCCTCCACGCCGACCTTGGCGATGATGGGGGCATCGTCGTAGGTGAGGCCGATGGTGGCCAGCACTTCGCCTGCGCGGACGCGGCGGATGCTGGACACGACGAACAGGGCGGCCGACTCCATCGAGGTGGAAATGACGTTGGAGCGATACCACGCGTTCCACAGGGCATCGATTTCCTCGCGGATGGGAATGTCCTTGTCTTCGATGAAGAAGGCATCCTTGCAGTGGCCGATGCCGGTGTGGGCGGGGAGTTTCAGGTTTTGGGCCGCCTGGCGCAGGGCCAGAGTGACATCGAGATCGGCCACGGCGGGATAGGAGAGCGGCACATACTGGCGGCTGGTGCCTTCCTCGCGCACGGCGGCGGTGGTGATGCACAGGTCGCCGAGTTTCACCTCGCGCTGCAAGGCGCCGCAGGTGCCGATGCGGATGAAGGTGTCGGCTCCGCACTTGATCAGTTCTTCCACGGCAATGGCGGTGGAGGGGCAGCCGATGCCGGTGGAGCAGCAGGACACCTTGATGCCGGCGACGGTGCCGGTCCACGTGCGGTATTCGCGGTTGTTGGCGACTTCCTTGGCGTCATCGAAGAACGAGGCAATGAGGGGGACGCGCCCGGGATCGCCGGGGAGCAGGACATAGCGGCCCACGTCGCCGGGCTTCAGGTGGACGTGATATTGCATTTCGGCGGCGGCTTTCTTGGAGGCCTTTTTCGATTCTTTTTTGGAGGTCTTCTTGGACATGATGCGGTTCCTTTGGTTGAGCCTAGATGTCTTCTTTCGCGAGTTCAGCCCAGAATTGGAGAATCAACTTCTTCATGTTGGCCATGGATTTCTTGGTGGTCTCGTTGACTTCCTCATGGGTCAGGGGCTGGTCGAGAATGCCGCTGGCCATGTTGGTGATGCAGGAGAGTCCCGCCACGCGCAGGCCGCAGGCGTTGGCGAGCATGGCCTCGGGCACGGTGCTCATGCCGACGGCATCGGCGCCAAGGGTGCGCCAGGCACGGACTTCGGCCGGCGTTTCAAAGGTCGGGCCCGTGCCGGCCAGATAGACGCCATTGCGAAGCGGGATGCCGGCATTCTTCCCAGCGCGGGCCAGAACAGCGCGCAGTTTCTTGTTATAGACGTAGGACTGATCGGGAAAGCGCGGTCCCCAGAAGGGATCGTGGGCGCCCATGAACGGGGTCGTGCCCATCAGGTTGATGTGGTCTTCGATGATCATGAGATCGCCGGGAGCCCAGTCCACGCGGGTGCCTCCCGCGGCGTTGGTCAGGAAAATGGCTTGGGCTCCGAATTGCTTGACGATGTAGGTGGGGATGGCGACCGCTTCCCAGCCCACGCCTTCATAGACGTGGCGACGGCCTTGAAAGATGAAGGTTTCGATGCCGGCGGATTTACCCCACAGCAGGCGGCCTGCGTGGCCCACCACGCCGGTGGCGCCGAGGCCGGGAATGTCGGCGTAGGACATGTCGCCCAGCTTTTCAAAGGCGGCGGCCACATCGCTCCAGCCGGAGCCGAGGACCATTCCGATTTTGGGCTTTGCGTTCGGGAAGGCCGCTTGGACGGCGGCGAGGGCTGCTTCAAGGGGTGCTTTTTGGATCATGGGAATATCTCCTGTTGAGTGTCTTGGGTTGCTTAGCCGGTGATGCGGGTCACGATGAGGTTGGGCGCGGGCACCGGGGTGTCGACGATGGTGAAGGCTTGCTGGATATAGGTCAGGGCCTGGGCCAGCTTGTCTTCGGAATTGGCGTGCAGGGTGACGAGGGGTTGACCCCGCTCCACCTTGTCGCCAATCTTGGCCAGATCGGCGGTTCCAACGGCATAATCGATGATGTCATCCGTTTTTTGGCGATTGCCGCCCAGCACCAGAACCGCGCGGCCGATGGATTCGGCATCCACCTTGGCCAGATAGCCGGAGGAGGGGGCGAGGAAGGGGCGCACGATCGAGGCATGAGGCAGCTTGGAGACATCGTCGAGCGTCGACACATCGGCGCCTTGGAGGGCTGCCACTTCCTTGAACTTGGCGAAGGCCGCGCCGGAGTCGATGTGCTTCTGCAGGATGCCGAGCGCCTCGACGGTGTTGGATGCCTTCTTGCCCAGCACGAGCATTTCGGCGGTCAGGGCCAGGGTGATGTTCATCAAATCCTCCCCGGCGTGCTTGCCTTGGAGGCATTCGATGGATTCGATGATTTCCAGCGCATTGCCCGCGGTGCGGCCCAGGGGCTGGTTCATGTCGGTGAGCAGGGCCACCATGCCCTTGTTCATGGCCTTGCCGACGCGCACCATGGATTTGGCCAGGGCCGTGGCATCCTCGATGGTGCGCATGAAGGCTCCCGAGCCCCACTTC
>CAYNHA010000171.1:0-2653 GCA_964397035.1 uncultured Verrucomicrobiota bacterium | reverse complement strand
GTGCCCGATCCGGATTTGATGATCCGCACCAGCGGGGAAATCCGCCTCAGCAACTTCCTGCTCTGGGAATTGTCCTACGCCGAGTTCTATTTCACCGACACCCTGTGGCCGGATTTCCGCGAGGCGGATTTCGCGAAGGCTCTGGCCGAATACTCGCGGCGGCAGCGCCGGTTTGGAGCGCCCTCATGAACTTGCCCGGCATCAAGCACCGGTTGATCAGCGCCGCCCTCATCCTCTCCGCCCTCTACGCGGCCTTCCGCTGGTTGCCGGATGCCTGTGTGCCCTTCGCGCTGGCTGCGCTGGCGATTGTGATGTCGCTGGAGTTTTACCAGATGATGTCCGCCGCGGGCGTCTCCAACTTCAACCGCTATGGAACCGCCGGCAACGTTCTGCTGGTGTTCGTGACGTGGTACGCCAGCCTGCACCGCGGCGGGGTGGAGGAGTCGTGGGATTCGATCATCCTGTTCCTCGTCACCATCGGCATTTTCCTGCGACAGTTTCCCCAGAAGAACAACCCTCATCCCCTGCGCACCATCGGAGGCACGCTCTTCGGCGTGCTCTACATCGGCCTGCTCTGGAACTTTCTGACGAAGCTGATGCTGTTCCAGCGCCCCGAAGGCTTCGAAGGCATCTACATGCCCGGCCGCTGGCTCCTGCTCTACGGCGTTTTTGCCGCCAAGTTCACGGATGTCGGCGCGTACCTTGTCGGCTGCTCCATCGGCCGCCACAAGCTCATTCCGCGCATTTCGCCTGGGAAATCGTGGGAAGGCGTATTTGGTGGCATCCTCATCGGAACGATCGCCGGCGTGGCCCTCGTGTGGAGCCTGCCGGACACCTTCGGACCCTTCGGCCTCACGCCCCTGCGGGCCATTCCTCTCGGCATCGTCCTGTCCATTTGCTCCATCACCGGCGACCTGACGGAATCGCTCTTCAAGCGCGCCGCCAACGTGAAGGACTCAGGCGGCTTCATCCCGGGCATGGGAGGTATCCTCGACGTCCTCGACAGCCTGCTCTTCACCTTCCCGGCGGTGTATCTGTTCCTCCGGCTGGTAGCCTGAGACAATGAAGAATGAAAAATGAAAAATTCAGAATGTGATGTATTTTTCATGATTCATTCTTTTCCATGATCATAATTCTTCATTCTTAACTCTTCATTCTTAATTTATATGTCACTTCTCTACATTCTCGCCATGATCCTCCTCTTCAGCCTCAGCATTTTCGTGCACGAGCTGGGGCACTTCCTCGCCGCACGCGCCCTTGGGCTGGTGGCGGATGTCTTTTCCATCGGCATGGGCAAGGCCCTTTGGAAGCGCAAGGTGGGGGAGACCACCTTTCAGATCGGCTGGCTTCCCCTCGGCGGCTATGTCGCCCTGCCGCAGATGGATCCCAATTCGTTCCTGGAGGGAACAGGGGAAGGAATTCAGAATCCAGAATCCAGAATCCAGAATGGTGAACCGACGCCCGCCCGCTCGCTTCCCCGCATCGCCCCGTGGAAAAAAATCATTGTTTCCGTTGCTGGGGCGTTTGGCAACATCGTGTTTGCATTCATTCTGGCCGCCCTCGTGTGGATCCTCGGAAAGCCCTCCTCGCTGCAGGAGCAGAACACCGTGGTGGGCTACGTGGCCACCAACAGCCCCGCCTGCCCCATGGGCCTCTCGGTGGGCGACGAAATCGTCGCCGTCAACGGTCAACCCGTTCGTAACTGGATCGACATTTCGGAAAAGATCGCCCTCGGCGCAAGCGACACCGTCGCCCTGCACGTCCGCACGCCCGCAGGCGTGGAGTCGGACTACACCCTCGAGGCCGAAAAAGCCTCCATCGGCGTGCGCCTCCTGCCGGGCATCGAAGGGATGGACCCCAGCCACGTCGCCACGGTCTATCCCCACTCCGGCGCCGAAGCCGCAGGTCTGCTACCCGGCGACCAGTTGCTCCGGTTCGATGGCAAGAAAATCTACAGCCGAGCCCACCTCAGCCAGATGGTCGAAGCGGCTGCCGGTCGGCCTTCCGTGCTGGAATATCGTCGAGGCGACGAACTTCTTTCCGCTACCGTCGAATCTCGCTACGACGAGGGCCTGAAGCGCCACCTCATCGGAATCGGCTTCAACACCATCGGCGACCTTGATTTCGAAACGCTTTCGCATCCCACGCCCTGGGCGCAGGTGCGCAGCCACGCTGCCGCCATCTTTTCCTTCCTGCATGCTCTCGCCACGCCCTCCACGTCCGGAGCCGCCGCAGGCGCGGTGGGCGGGCCCGTCCTCATCCTGCTCATGCTGTGGCTCATGATCAAATCCAGCTTCATTCTCGCCATCTGGTTCACCGGTTTCCTGAACGTCAACCTCGCCATCATCAATCTGCTCCCACTGCCGATTCTCGATGGCGGCCACGTTGTCCTGAACCTGTGGGAAATGGTCACGCGCCGCCCCGCACATCCCCGGCTCGTCAACGCCCTTGCCAACACGTTCGCCGTGCTGTTCATCGCGCTGTTCTTGCTTCTGACCTTCCGCGACAGCGTCCGCCACATCGTCCCTCCCGTGAAAAGCTGGATCTCCGGCGACGACAAAGAAGCGGGCATTCCCACCGTGTTTGAGCAGAAACCCTGAAAGAGAGTTTTCTCCATAGAGGGCCACAGAGGTTCACAGAGAGAATCCAACGT
>CAYNHA010000170.1:0-5012 GCA_964397035.1 uncultured Verrucomicrobiota bacterium | reverse complement strand
CATACCCACAAGCCCCTGAGCCGCCAAGCGGGCCGAACCTGCGTCCTGAATCCGGGTTCCCCCGTGCGCCCGCGAGGTGGGCCTCCGACGGTGCTGCTGCTCGACCTGGAAAACGGCGAGGCGGTTTGGCTTTCCGTCTGAGCATCCGGCCCAGGTCTGCAACGGTGGCGGCAAGTCTTCCTTCCTCCCCCTTCAGAATACAAAAAAGCTCGCCTTTCCGGATGGATTTCGCGCATCATTCAAAAAATATGATAAATGACCATGATCTGTCGCGCCGGTTGGCGGCGCTTTTCTCCTCTCCCAAGTATCGCCCTCTTCCCGAACGGGACCTGGCCAAAACCCTGAAACTGGAATCCGGACAACGGGGCATTCTACGGCAAACCCTGAAGCAAATGGAAAACCAGGGACTGGCCCTTGCGCTGTCGGGTGGCCGTTGGAGCGCCCCCTCCGCGGCTTCCGGACAAGTGGTCGGGATTTTCCGCGTCAGGCCCAACGGGTCCTGCTGGCTGGTTCCCGATGCGCCCAAGCAACCCCTCCTTTGGATCGATCCCCATGCCGCCGGCGTGGCCATGAATGGCGACCGCATCCAGGCCGTGCCCGTCCGCCGCGAGGCTTCGGCGCGGATGTTCGGGGCCAAGCCCGACACCCAGGCGGCCCGGGTGGTCCGTGTACTGGAACGCAAGCGCCAATGGGTGGTGGGGATTCTGCAGGCCACGCCCTACTATGCCTACGTGGTTCCCCGCGACGCCCTCCTGCGCACCAACATCAAGCTGACCGACAACCCTCGCAAACTGGAACCGCATTTGGGCAATCTGGTTCTTGCCCAGATCACGGAGGATGAACCTTCCGAGGGACAACCCGTCACCGCCAAATTCGTCCGGGACCTTGGCGATCCGGACAGCGTTGCCAACGACATCCCTGCGCTGATGCTCGACCGCGGCCTGGAGGAAGCCTTCCCTGAAACGGTGAAAAAGGCCGCCACCCACATCCATTCGGGCCAGGCGCGGCACGGCGCGGATCCGCGCGGCCGCGTGGATTTGCGCAACCGGCTCATCGTGACAATCGACCCGGCCACCGCGCACGACTACGACGATGCGGTCTCGCTCGAACCCCTTCCGGGCGGACGCTGGACAATGGGTGTGCACATTGCCGACGTGGCCGCCTATGTAACCCCCGGCTCCGAGATCGACCGCGAAGCCCTCCGACGCGGCAACAGCACCTACCTGGTCGACCGCGTCGTCCGCATGCTGCCCCAGGACCTCACCGTGCGCGTTTGCAGCCTGCAACCCGATGAAGACCATCTGGCCCACACCGTCGAAATCGTGTTCGACGACCAGGGCCGCGCGCTGGAAGAAAAAACCTTCCGGTCCATCATCCGCTCCAAGGCTTGCCTGTCCTACGAAAGGGTTCAGGCCTTTTTCGACACCGGGCGAATGGACGGCGTCACCGAAGACATCCGCCAGGCGCTGACCACCCTGCGCCGACTGGCCCGTAAAATCCGCGCCCTGCGCTTCGAAAACGGCGCGCTTGATTTCGCCCTGCCCGAAGTGCATTGCGACCTGGACGCCCAAGGCAACCCCGTCGGCTTCACCAAGCGGGGTTCCACCGAGGCGTACAACCTCATCGAGGAGTGCATGCTCGCCGCCAACCAAGCCGTCGCCCGCAAGGTCTTCGCGGCCGGCGTCCCCGGCATTTACCGGGTCCACGACGAGCCCTCCGAGGAGCAATGGGCTCGCATGGCAGACGAATTGCGCGCGCTGGGCCACCGCACCCCGCCGGACGACATTCAGGACCTCAACCGCATCGCACGCTCGGTGGTCGGCAAGCCCGATCAATACATGGTCACCCTTACCCTCCTGCGGAGCCAGAAGCGCGCCGCCTACGAGGCCGAATGCCGCCCCCACTTTGGATTGGGGTTCACGCACTATTCGCACTTCACTTCGCCCATCCGGCGCTATCCCGATTTGATCCTGCACCGCATCCTCATCGGCATCGAGGAGGGCCAGAAGAAGCCCGCCTATTCCCGCGAGGAAATCGAGAAACTGGCCATTCACTGCTCCGAAACGGAACGGGAATCCGCCGAACTGGAAAGCCAATCCATCCAGATCAAGCGCATCCGCTATTTCGCCTCGCTGCTGGAGAAGGGCGAAACCGGCCCCTTCCAGGGAACCATCATCTCGCTGAATCCCAAAGGGCTCATCGTGGAACTGGCCGACTCCCTCCAGCAAGGCATGCTGCCCTACCATTCCCTCGGAAAAGAGAGGGTCTACGTTTCCGATGACGGCTATTCCGCCGCCTCGAACCGGGGTTCTCCCTATCGGCTTGGCCAATCCATCGAGGTGGGCCTGGCCGCCGTGGATGAGCATCTCAAGCGCGTGGACTTCTTCCTGCCCGGAGCTGAACGCAGGAACCGTCCCGACGACAAGCGCACGAAGGGGCGGCCCGCCGCGGACCGGTCCGGCCCAAAGGGCAAAACGTTTGCCAAAAAAAATATAAAGAGTAAGAATGCACGACAATCCGGCACCTCAAATGCCGCAAAACAAAGGAGATCCAAGTAAGATGAAAAAAATTATGGCCCTGTTGATTCTGGCGGCGGTTGCCGCGATGCCTTTGGCCGCTTCGGCCGCCGACGGTTTCCTCTATGCGGATGTGTTGTCCGCTTATGTGTCCAATGGCCAGGTCGGCAACGACGAAGCCGTTTTCCAGCCCGGATTGGATGTCTCGGGTCCCCTCGGCCTGACGTACAGCTTCTGGGCGAACATGGCCCTCACGGATGCGGATTCCGCCTGGGACCCCAACACCTCCGGCGAGTGGAATGAACTCGATCTCGGCCTGAGCTGGACCGTTCCTTACGAAGCCCCTGTCAGCCTGAGCTTCGGCGCCACCTATTACGTCTATCCCCAGGCAACCGGCAGCGCGGACGGCTCCTATGAGGTCTACGCCAAGCTGGCGGCCGACGACGTCCCCCTCTCTCCCGCCATCAAGTTCTGCCACGACTTGGACAACCAGGACGACTGGATCGCCAAGTTCTCCATCGGCCACAGCTTCAGCCTGATGGACGCCCTCTCCCTTGACCTCGGCGCCACCGTTGGCTATGCCGGAGAATACTATGTGGAAAGCAACTACGGCGCCGATGCCGGGTCCGCCTTCTCGCACGTCCAGCTCGATGCAGGCTTGAACTACGCGCTGACCGAACAGGCTTCCGTCGGCCTGAAGGGCGCCTTCAGCTCGATCATCGACAGCGATGTCCGCGATTCCATCGAAGAGACCGACTACTATCCCGAAGTGGATATCTTCTTTGGCGGCGTCACAGCCAGCTACGCGTTCTGATCCACGCTTTCCCTTCGGAAAGAAACCGCACCCCGCGTTTTTCGCGGGGTGTTTTTTTTGTCTCAACACACCTCTTCCTGCGCCGTTTCATTTCGCAAGGGCGGAATCAGGATTCTCATATTTGAGAATTTTATGGGTCGCCTTCCTCCTTCCTCCCTCCCTTGATATGGGGACATTCGTTCCGTTCCACAACATCCGCACGACATTATCGAGCCTCAAGCAGAAGACTCCATGTTTTGATGAATGATTCGTGGGGTCGGCACATTTCCTGCTCAGATCCGTGCAGGTCTGTGTGCATCCTCCTGTTGGACACGAAAATGAACCTGTCAACTCAAACAGTATCCGCCCAAAAAAGCTTCGAAGAGCGCGTTCTTGGCCAACTCTCGACCGACTATCGCAGGGCCCATGCCCCTTCCTTGGAAGGCATTGAATTCCATGCCCTTTGCCCCGTTCTGGCCTCCGTGAGCCAAACCTTCTCCGACCTGCTCATCCCCATCTGCGAGTATCCCGCCCTGATTCAAAAGCAATTGCCCGGCAACTCCCCGGCCATCGACTTGACCCGCCAGATTTCCGAAGCCACCGAGCGTCTCTGCGAAATGAACCAGCACATCATTCGCCTGTGCCAGGAAAGCCATGAAACCCCCATCGAGGTCGAGCTGGGTCTCTTGGCCCGCGAAGTGCTGGATGATCTGGTCTTGCAAGGCAAACCTTCCTCCTCCCTCCAGATTTTGCTGGAAACCGATGGACAGCCCGCGAGCCTGAATGGCCCCCAGGATCTTCTCTACCATTTGGTGAGGGATATGTGCGTCCATGCCTTTGCCGCCATGGAGGAAGGCGGAACACTGGCGATCCGAGTGGGCACCGTGACCATCCAGACCGACGGCGTTCCCCACCAACTCGGTGTGCCGGCGCGCGAGTACCGCTGCATCCAGTTCCAGGACATGACCCCCGCTCTCCGGGATGCCCCCATCGGCCGGTTCGATCCCTTTTCCACCTCCTGCCCCCCCAATGAATATGGTTTGAGACTCAGTTCGGTCTATCGCTCCATGCTTCACTTCAGGGGCATGATCCTGTATAAGCCGGGCGGTGCCGCAGGCGCCGATTATCTTTTGTTTTTCCCAAAGGTAGAATCCCCATGAGCGAAGAAATCCCCATTGGAACCATTCCCCCCACCCGCAAGGCCCCCATGCAACTGCGCAAGGCGGGCTCTGCTTCCATTCAATCCGTTGAGCCTCCGCCTCCCCCCATGCCCCCCCCCGAGCCCCCTTCCCTGGTTCACGCCCATCACAAACCCGCCAAAACCTCGCTGGGCCTGATGGCCTACACCAAGCCGCTGGCGTTCCTGCTGTTTCTGGTCGTGGGTGGGTTGATGTGGGCCCTGCGCTATGACAACCTCTGGCACATCCGCTACGAATTGGAAACCTACGGTCCCTACGTCATCCTGGTCTGCCATCTGATCGTCGTGGCCTTCGCCTTCAAGGAAGAGCTCTTCGCGGGCCTGCTGTGCCTGCTGCTCCCCGGATACAGCCTCTACTACATGGTCGCGCGCGGCGGCCACGCCTTCTTCACCGCCCTCGTCTGCGGGCTGCTGGTGGGGCTGGGCGAAGACACCTGGGAAATTTTGAAGAGTTCCTGGACGCAATACTACAACCAACTGACGCGCATCATCCGAGGCACCTAAA
>CAYNHA010000169.1:0-3530 GCA_964397035.1 uncultured Verrucomicrobiota bacterium | reverse complement strand
TCGTCTCCACCGCGTCCTACGAGGCACGAACCTTCGGCATCCATTCCGCCATGCCCTCGCGGGAGGCTGGCCAGCGTTGCCCTCACGCCATTTTCGTGCCCCCCAACATGCACCACTACGAAATGGTCTCCGCCCAGGTCTTCACCATCTTCAACCGCTACACCCCCTTTGTCGAAGGGCTCTCCATCGACGAAGCCTTCCTCGACGTCACCGGCTCCCAACATCTCTACGGCTCTGGCGAGGAAATCGGCCGCCGCATCAAGGCGGACATCCTCGCCGAAACCGCGCTGACCTGTTCGGTGGGCGTCGCCCCCAACAAGTTCCTCGCCAAGCTCGGCTCCGAATACCGCAAGCCCGACGGCCTCTTTGTTGTTCCATTCGAGAAAAAGGATATCGTCGCCTTCCTGCGCCCCCTCCCCGTCACGCGCCTCTGGGGCGTGGGCAAGGTCACCCGCCAGGCGTTCGACCGCGCCGCGCTCAACACCATCGGCGACATCCAGGACGCTCCCCTCTCCCTCCTGCAAAGCGTCGTGGGCCCCCACAGCGCCTCCCACCTGCGCTCCCTGGCGTTCGGCGACGACCCGCGCGAAATCGAACTCGATATCCGCGAAAAAACCATCTCCCGCGAACACACGTTCCTGCACGATGAACGCTCGCGCGCCACCCTCGACAACACCCTGTTCGAGCTCGTCGAAGACGTGGCCCAGCGACTGCGCGCCGATGGACGCCTCGCCACCGGCGGCCGCCTCAAGATCCGCTGGAAGGATTTCGAAACCTTCACCCGCCAGCGCCCCTTCCCCGCGCCTACGCGCATCGAAGACGATCTGCATACCCTGGCTCAGGCCCTGTTCCACGACATCGCCCTGGAGCAACCCGTCCGCCTCATCGGCTTCGGCGTCACCGGCCTTGTCGAGCAGGACACCACCATCCGGCAGCTCGACCTCTTTGCCGAGCCCGCCCAAACAAACGAGAAGAAGGAAAAGATTGAGAAGACAGTCGATCAAATCCGAAAAAAACATGGTCCCTCCTCCATCCGCCGTGCCCGCAACCTCCCCCCCCGCCCGCCACCAAGCCCGTCTTGAGCCCCGCGCCGGGCACGGGCGGCCCGAAAGTTTTCCACACTGTGGAAAACTTTTTTCCACACTGTGGAAAACTTTTTTCCGGCGGCTCCCGGCCTTCGGGTTTCTCTCGCTTCTGGTCCTCCCGTGTCCGTGCCGTGGCGCGCCCATATCGACCCCGTTTTCGTTTGCCGACGGAACCATTTCTTTCGAAGTCCTCACACCCGGCTTTCCCCTGCCGGATTCCATCCGCAACGGATTGCCCATCGCCATGAACACCGCGCTCGGCCAGGTGGACGCGCCCCCAAAACCTGCACATCTCGCGATCCATCTTCAGCCGCCCCCCACCCTTCTGCAGCGGAGCAAGGCGTGGTTGTTCAATGAGGCGTTCTCCTCCCAGCACGACGATGAAATCCAACTGCCCGCCGATGGTGACGACCTGAAGGTCGTCTTCCGCCTCGCCCACGAACTCTCCCACTGGCTGGTCTACAAGCAATATCCCGCCCGCCCGCCCCTGTGGCTGGACGAAGGTCTCGCCCAGCGGATCGGCGCTCTGGCCGCCGACACCTATGCCCGCACCCAAACCCGGAAGCTCGAACGCCCCGTGCCCGACCAGTTGGAAATGAACCTGTTCACGCTCGACGAACTCCTCCGCCTGCCAGCCTACCCCAAAAACGACGCCCGCTCCGCCGCGTTTTATTGGCAGGCCGAAGCCCTCGTCAACGCCCTCCATAGCCGCCTCGGCCCCGCCGAGTTCAAGGTCTATCTGGGCTTGCTCTCCTCTTCCAACGCCCCCGATTGGCAGGCCCCCCTGCGCGAACGGTGGTATTTTTCCGACTGGGATATCCAGTGGATCGAACAACAAACCAGGACCACGCCATGACCCTCCTCCACACCACCCAAACCGACGCCCCCGAGCGCGCCTGGATTCTCTCCACCACGCTGGGCAACCAGCCCCGCGCGGAAATCGAGGACTCCATCCGCGAACTGCGCGCCCTGGCCGAAACCGCCCAGGCCGACGTCATCGGCGAAACCCACTGCCGCCTGCGCGCCCTCCAGCCCGCCACCTACATCGGCCGAGGAAAGGCCGAGGAAATCGCCGTCGCCGTGAAGGAAGCTGGCGCCACCCTGGTCATCTTCGACGACGACCTCTCGCCCGCCCAGGGCCACAACCTCGAGGAAATCCTCGGCGTACGGGTCGTGGATCGTACGCAGCTCATTCTCGACATCTTCGCCCAGCGCGCCCTCACGCTGGAAGGCGGACTCCAGATCGAGCTCGCCCAACTCAACTACCTGATCCCCCGCCTGCGCGGCCTCTGGACCCATCTGGAACGCCAAAAGGGCGGCATCGGCCTCAAGGGCCCCGGCGAAAAGCAACTTGAACTGGACCGCCGCCGCATCGAGCAACGCATCGTGCGCATCCAGGACCAGCTCCAGGTCGTCCGTCAGCGCCGGGCCGAACTCCGCCGCGGACGCCGACGCCACGGCTGGGCGCTCCTCACCCTTGTGGGCTACACCAACGCCGGGAAATCCACCCTCTTGAACCGGCTCACCGATGCCGGCGTCCTGGCCGACGACCAGCTCTTCGCCACGCTCGATCCTACCACGCGCCAACTGGAGCTGCCCAACCACCAGCCGTGCCTGCTCACCGACACCGTGGGCTTCATCCGCAAACTCCCCCACCACCTCGTGGAAGCCTTCAAGGCCACTCTCGAAGAAGTGAACGAGGCCGACCTGCTGCTGCATGTCATCGATGCCGCCCAGCCGCGCGTGGATGAGCAAATCGACGCCGTCGAACGCGTCCTGAAGGAACTCGGCGCCCACGACAAGCCCGTCCTCGCCGTGTTCAACAAGACCGATATCGAGCGCGGCCGCGTTCAGGCCATCCGGCTGGCCGAGCGGTTCCGCCACTCCGTTGTGATTTCCGCCTCCACCGGCGAAGGCACAGATGGCCTTTGCCAGACCATCGCCGACCTCTTGCGGGACCGCGTCTCGCACGTCCGCCTCAAAATCCCCTTTGGCGAAGGCCGCCTGATCGCCGCGCTCCACGCCAACGGAAAAGTGCTCGCCCAGCAGGTCCGCGGCAAGCATTTGATCATCGAGGCCGTTCTCTCCGCGGCCTATGCCGCCACCCTCGACCCCAAGTGGATTCAGGACTAGCGCACGAGGAGCCTCTCCTGCCCCCCCCGCTTCATAAAATCAGATTCGCATTGGGTTACGGTTTTGCCGATCCGTGTCCATTCGTGTCCATCCGCGGTTGAGCCTCCGCCTTTTCAACCACAAAGCGCACGTCTTCCTTCATCCGCGAGGTTTCGCCGGAAGAAAGTCCCTTCCAACAGGCGGATTTCTTTGCAAGGGCCTTGACCGCCTCAATCTCCGGCGAGAAGCGCGGCAGCGCCGCAGGCTCGTGGCGCGCCACCCGCGAAAGCAACACACTCAGCACCACCAACGCATCCTGCCCCGCCCCCTGGG
>CAYNHA010000168.1:0-15393 GCA_964397035.1 uncultured Verrucomicrobiota bacterium | reverse complement strand
CGCTCCACAAGGAGTACGCGGACTTCCGCCGGAAGTGGTTCGAGGTGATGGGCGACAAGCCCGAGACGCTGTGGGGCAAGCACCCGGTATACAACAAGTCGTTCCGCGACAACATGAAGCGGATGTTGGAGGCGTACAGCGCCGACCGTGGTGGCCTCACCGGCACCGGCGTAGACGTCAACGCGAATGTTCGTGGCGACCTGAAGAAGATGGCCGCAGAGCGCAACATCCGCGGCCGTTCCCGAATGAACAAGGACGCTCTTGTCAAGGCTATCGACGCCCACGACAAGACCATTCCGCTCGACGAGATCAACCGAATGCGGCGCAACGCCGCGAAGCTGGCGAAGCGCGATGTGACGGACCTCCTGTTCGACTCGACGAAGATGTCGAACGCCGGCGACACGCTGAAGTATCTCGCCCCGTTCTTCGGTGCCTGGGAAGACACCATGAAGAAGTGGGGCGCGATCTTCTACAACAACCCGGAGCTGATCGAGCGGGCGAATCAGATCACGTCCATTCCGAAGAACACTGGCCTCACCTACGAAGACCCGAAGACCGGGCAGAAATACATCTTCATCCCCGGGAAGCTCGGGAAGTTCTTTCACATCTCCGATGAGGCTGGGCTTCGACTCGATCCCGAGTCGTTCAACGTGATCTTCCAGGGCGACCCGTGGTGGCTTCCGCCGGTCAACGGCCCCATCCAGGGGTACGCAGTAAACAAGTTGGCGCAGTCGGACCCATGGTTCGCGTCCAAGGTGGAGACGAACCCGATCCTGCAGTTCCTCCGCCCGTATGGTGTCGACAACGACAACATCGTCGAGCAGCAGATGCCCGGATGGATGCGCTCCCTGTGGTCGCTCAAGAACAAGGATGAGGACTACGCTGCTGCATTCAACTCCGTGATGCAGATGGAGATGGTCAGGTACAACAAGGGCTTGCGCGATGACCCGACCAAGCATCCTGACGAAATCCAGACCCGCACGCGCAACTGGTACCTGACGAAGGTACTTCTCCAGGCCAACGCTCCGGTTAGCGTCAGGCCAGGACAGAGCCAGCAACTCCAGTTCTACGTCGACAAGGCCAGGCAGTACCGGGACTCCGGCGACCCGAACTGGATGGACCACTTCTACGAGCAGTTCCCCGAATACTTCCCGCTGACGATCTCGCTGTCTCAGAACGAGACCGGGGTTGTTGCCAGCCTCGACGCGCAGCGCGAGGTTGAGAAGTACCCAAAGGCCCTCGCCGCCGACCCGTCTATCGGGTGGGCGCTGGCAGGTGCGGAGAACCTGGGTCAGGACTTCGACGCCGGTGTATATGCATACCAGCAGGGCAAGCAGGTCGGTGACGGTTCTGGAACCACCTATCGGGGAAAGAAGGGCGCTCTCGAAGCGGCCCGCCAGGCGAACGTCTCGAAGGGCTGGATGGATTACCACAAGGTAACCATGTTCTTGGATGAGACGTTGAAGGCCAGGGGCCTCACCTCATACCAGCAGAAGGGCGCCGAAGACTTGGCCGCAGCCAAGGAGGAGTACCGACTCGCCCTGGCTCGGGACAATCAGGATTGGGGCGCCGCCTATGGGCAGCGCGACCAGTCGAAGGTTGCCTCATTCGTGATGTCGATGCAGAACGCATGGCAGCAGTATCCGAAGCTTGCTCAGCGTTCCGACATGGCGATGCTACAGAAGTACCTTCAGGGGCGGGACCTGGTTGCCCAGGCCCTCGATCAGAGGGGCGGAGGGATCGACTCGGAGCAGAACGCCGACATTGCCTCATGGTGGGCGCAGTTCACGACATCCTTGCGCGACTCCGACGTTGGGTTCGGTCAAATGTGGGACAGGATTCTCGAAACAGACGACCCCGGCAAGAGCCTGATGGGGGTTGACTGATGGGTGCAACAACGATGAAGGCTGGGATGGTGCCGAAGTCGGCACCTAGCCCGGCCCCTCAGTCGACGACAGACGTCAACTCCTCGTCCAACCCGGATGAGTACCTGAAGCGGTTCAAGGAGGGCGGAACCTCCGCCACTGCCGTTCCGTTCGTTCGGGACCCAGTGTACTGGGGCCAGTACGAACCGGAGTGGTGGATTCCTCCGAGCGATCCGGGCAGCCACCCGGAGAAGGCCCCGCGCTCATCTATCTCGGCAGACGAGGCAGCGAGCGACATCTACAACTGGTCCGATGAGGAGAGGAACGCTTTCGCCAAGCGCCTCTACCATGCCGGGATCATCGACAACCCGTCGAGTTGGGCGCAGATGGAGGCGGCGTGGAGGGACGCCGTCTCCGGTTCGGCGAAGCTCTATGCAGCGGGCAGGTACGTTACCCCGTGGCAGGTTGTCGACATGTGGGAAGGGCTGGGGGACCCGTCCTCACGCAACCCTGAGCGCAAGACCACGACGAGCACGAGCTACAACATCCCTTCAGCCCAAGAGGCTGAGGCGATGGTGAAGACAATCTTCAAGGAGAAGGTCGGTCGGGACCCCACGGACGGCGAGCTGTCCCGCTACCGCTCGATGGTCGTAAGCAAGGCCAAGGCCAACCCTTCCGTTACCACCATGACGGTTGACCGCAACGGCAATCAGACAAGTTCAACGTCAGGTGGTATCGACCTTCAGTCTGTCGCCGGAGATGCTGTCGAGCAGGACGACGACTATGGCGTATACCAGGCCGCCACCACCTACTACGGTGCGCTGCAATCCATGCTGGGGGCAGTTGCGTGACGAATCCACTGAACGTGGATACGTCGCTTGAATCGACATCGGTTGACACCGGGCTTCCCGACCCCGAGGGCATCACGCCCTGGGGGGTCGGGGGTTCGAGTTTCGACATCGGGACTCAAGTAGGCGTAGCCAACAGCGATTCACCGCAGGGGCTGCCCGTCCCTGACACTTCATCCGGCGCGGTTACCGGTGGCAGTACGGCCAGGAACATCGCCATCAACGAGGCGAAGAAGTACATCGGCCGGTATTACCACTGGGGCGGCTCCAACCCGAACACGTCGTTCGATTGCTCCGGGCTGACCCAATGGTCGCTCGGCAAGGCCGGCATCCGCCTCCCCCGCATCAGCTATCAGCAGGCCGGGTTCGGGACAAGAACGGAAATCTCCAAACTACAGGCGGGCGACCTCGTTGCATGGGACTGGCACGACCGGCACGGTAGGGGCCGAGCCGACCACATCGCCCTGTACCTGGGTAACGGGATGGTTCTTGAGGCTCCGCACACCGGGGCGAAGATTCGCATTCGCAAAATCGGCAAGAACGAACCCGCCTGGGGCGTGCACTTGAGTTACCCTGGAGATCATTGATGGCAGCGCTTGATGAACAGAAGTTCGCCGAAGAATACGGTTGGGCGCTGAGCTTCTTCAAGAGCAACAAGGAGCTGTACGGCCTTCTGCGCCAGGCCGTCAAGGGTGACTGGAACGCCGAGACTTTCCAGGCGAAGATCAGGGAAACGGGGTGGTTCCGTAAGTCTGCGGAGTCGGTGCGTAAGTATCAGCTCCTCAGGTCGCAGGACCCGGCGACGCTGGCGCAGCGCAGGGCTCAACTGATCTCACAGCTCCGTGACGCGGCTGGCGAGATGGGCGCCACCATGAGTGGGTCGACCCTTTCAAAGGTCGCCGAGAACGCTCTGATGTACTCGTGGAACGACTCGCAGATTCGTGACACGCTGTCGCAGTACGTGCACGCCACGAACACCGTGTACAAGGGCGAGGCCGCCGACACTACGCAGAAGATCAACCAGCTTGCCTACCGTAACGGTGTCCGCATTTCGGCCGAGACGCGCGAGTCCTGGGCTCAGAAGATCGCAGCAGGCGACACCACGATTCAATCGGTGGAGGCTGCGATCAGGAGCCAGGCCAAGGCACTCGCCCCTGCATACGCCGACGCTATCGACGCAGGGCAGGACCTGATCGACATTGCTTCGCCGTACATCGAGTCAAAGGCGAAGATTCTCGAGAAGTCTCCGAGCTCGATCGATCTGTGGGACAACGACATCCGGTCTGCGCTGAGCGCCAAGGGGGCAGACGGGAAGCCTGCAAGCAAGAGCCTGTGGCAGTTCGAGCAGGACATGCGGTCATCCCCGGAATGGATGACGACCAAGAACGCGCAGGACAACTTGAACAGCGTCGGCCTCAAGGTGCTTAAGGACATGGGGGTGATGGCCTAGTGGCAATCCGGGGGAACATCTACGCTCAGGGCTATGTCTCCCAGCGCACCGCCAGGGGCAAGTCGATCACCTCGGGCTCGACGGCAGTTGTTCCTGACGCGACGACGACGCCGGATCAGCAGAACGCCTACTCGACCCTTCTGAATCTGTTCACTCAGTACGGGCTTGGGTCGCTTGCTCCGGTGATCCTGAAACTTGTGCAGTCCGGGGCAAGCTCCGACACGATCACCATCCAGCTCCGGCAGACGCCGGAGTACAAGCAGCGGTTCTCTGCGAACGAGATGCGGATCAAGAAGGGTCTGCCCGCGCTGAGCGAGGGCGACTACCTTTCGGCGGAAAGCAGCTACCGGCAGGTCATGGCTTCGGCCGGGCTCCCGGTCGGGTTCTACGACAACACATCCGACTTCACGTCGTTCATTGAGAACGACGTCAGTCCGACCGAACTCAACAACCGCGTGACCACAGCCAAGGAAGCCATCTACCAAGCGCCGAAGGAAACCCTCGACTACCTGAAGCAGTGGTACAACGAGGGTGACCTCGTTGCCATGGCTCTCGACCCGGCGAAGGCTTCACCGCTGATCGACAAGCGGATCAAGGCTGCCGAGGCTGCCGCCACGGCCAAGCAGTTCGGTACGAACATCGACCAGCAGTCGGCGGAACTGATCGGCTCCACCGGGGCCAGTATCAGCCAGATTCAGCAGGGCCTAAGCAACGTCGCCCAGGAGGCGGGTAACGCCGTGAAGCTTGGGCAGATTCACGGCGAGGACCTGAATGTCGGCGACCTTGTTGCCGAGACGTTCCAGAACGATGCAACAGCCGCACTGAAGCGGACGAAGCTCGGCAATGCCGAGAAGGCAACGTTCGGCGGTTCCACCTCCGTGCAGGCCGGAAGCCTGGCAAGCAAGAAGGGCGGCTCCTTCTAAAACCAAAGCCGCAGACCATGCCGATTTCATCGCCGGCATGGTCACTCCGTGCTGCATTCACACCGGCAGCAGCGCGTGTATCAAGACCGGTAGCTGGAGCGCCACCCGCACCCCCTGGCGGAATGGTTGGTCAGCGAGCATCCAATGATAAGGGAGAAAGAATCCTCATGTCCGATTTCTACGACGACGAAGACGACGAGAACGACGGCCCCGCCGACCTGCGCAAGCTTGTCAAGAAGCTCAACAAGGAACTTGAAGCAGAGCGCGAAGCGCGCGCAAAGGCAGAGGCCAAGGCCCGAACTGTCGACATCGCCAACGGTCTGCGCAACCTGAAGGTGAATGAGAAGTTCGCACGGCTTGTCCCCGCCGGTGTCGATCCTTCGGACGAGGAAGCACTGAAGGCGTGGGCGAAGGAGTTCGACCTTCTTCCCGCCGAAGATGGTACCGATAAGTCCAGCGAGCCGAACACGAACAGCGAACCGGCTGTTGCTGCGACTGAGGAGTTTCAGGCCGCCTTCTCGAAGGCTGCCGACTCGGCGAATGCGGGGGTCACCCCGGCGCCGGACCCGAAGGGCGGCGATGCGTTCATCGCCAACCTGAAGGGCAAGTCCATTTCCGAAATCATGGATGCTTTCACTAAGCTCCAGTACGTCAAGGAGTAACGGCCTACATGGCTAACGAATACACCAGCATCGCCACTACGCCTGGCATCGCTGACAACACCGTCACGATGGCGTATGACCTTGTCATCAACGCCGCCTACCGAAGCAACAACCTGCTTCGTGAGACGTTCGTCTCGAAGCGCCCGGAGCGCCCGAGCCACAACGGCTCCAGCGTCCGGCTCCAGAAGCACCAGTGGTTCTCGGATGCCGCCGTCACGGCAGCGAAGACGCCGCTGAACGAAGAGACCGACGTCGACAGCACCAAGCTTCCGGCGACCACTTACGTTGACGTGACGGTGAACGAGTACGGCTTCGCCGTGACGAGCACCAACAAGCTCCACCTGCTCACGTTCGACAACATCGACGCCTACGCCGGCCAGGCGATCGGCAACCACATGGCCGACGTGATGGACTCCCTCGTCGCCGATGTCATCGAGGGTGACCCGACCACGATCTCGTGGACCGGAGGTGCCAGCGCCGACGGAACTATCACGAACGCTGCCACCTACGCCATGAAGGCGCAGGTGCTCCGTGACGCGAAGGTCAAGTTCCGCACGCGGAACGTGCCCGGCTGGGATCAGGGCTCCGGAGAGCACGCTTTCGTCGCGCACCCGCACTGCGTTGCGGACTTGCGTGAAGAGTCCGGCTCCGGCGCCTGGCGCATGCCTCACGAGTACGCAGCTCCGGACGCCATTTGGTCCGGTGAGTTCGGCTCCTTCGAGGGCTTCCGTGTCGTCGAGTACAACAAGGTGAAGCGGACGCAGACCGGCTCCGGAACCGGCCCTGCCCAGAACTGGGTTTACCGGAACTACTTCCTCGGCCCGGAGGGCATCGCTGAGGTCGTCAAGGAAGAGCCTCACTTCGTCGTCGGCCCAGTCGTCGACAAGCTGGGCCGCTTCCACACCGTTGGTTGGTATGGCGTTCTCGGGTGGAAGACCTACCGTCCGGAGAGCCTGATCACCGTCCGCTCGGGCAGCACCAAGTCTGCCCTGAGCTGACATTAATGGGCAGTCGGGTGCTCAACTAGCCGTATATGTGAGCACCCGGCTAACCATTAGGGGGCCGTCGAAACTGGCGGCCCCCTTCTTCATGCCTCCGTCACGGAGTTGGGATGCCATTCATTTTCACACCGCCAACGTACAAGCGAACCGGCTACGACAGTGCGTGGCATCGCAGAACCAGCATCAACGTAGGTGTCGCGCTGATCAAGCGCGGCACCTCGTACACGAAGACTTTCGAGCCTGACGCCGAGGATTACGAATCCTCGGACATGGTCTACCTGGGTGGGCGCAGTTACCTCGTCGACGACATTGAGGCTTCGCTTCTGTCGGAATCCGGTTACGGGGAATACCTCGTTTCGGTCTACGTGGTCCCGTATCCGAGCGGTGACATCTACCCGGGCGTTGCGCTCTACCCGAACCGCAAGGCTGTCAATCCGCAGTTCGTCACGTTGATCTACCCGAGCGACGACCTTTTCCCGAATAGCACGCTTTACCCGCAGGAGCGATGAGTTGGCTTACACTAAGCAGGAATGGCGAGACGGGGAAAGCGGCGCTACTCCGATCTCTGCTGCACGTCTCGGCCACATTGAGGACGGCATCGGTGCCGCCGCTGATACGGCGGACTCTGCGTCCGCGTCGATCAGCTCGCACGTCGCCGACCCCGACCCGCATCCGCAGTATGCGAGCACTTCCGACTTGGCCGGTCGGGTTGCGACCAGCACGCAGGTCCAGGCCGGGACGGGCCTTACCGGTGGCGGAGCGCTTAGCTCGAACGTCGTTCTCTACGCAGATCCGGAGTACATCCGGGATACGGTTGCCGGCGCCCTTGTTGCGGGCACGAACATCAGCATCGTTCACGATGATGCCGGCAACACGATCACCATCACGAATACCGCTTCCGGCGGTGGCGGTGGAACCACCTACGTTGTCGACATCACCGGAGCTGACGCTACCGGGTCGACAGCGTGCGACTCGGTTGTGTCGACCGCCTGTAGCACGGTTGTGAGCATGATGTCCTCGGCGACGGGGAGCAGCCAGTCTACGGTTTCTCTTCGGTTCCCTCCGGGGAAGTTCAAGTTCACCACAGACAGCGCGTTCAATGCGCTGTGCAAGGCTCCGACGACGCAATACCGTGGCGTCGTCATCGAGGGTCCTGGTATCGGCGGAAAGCGCAGTTGCCTCCTCTCCTTCGAGAGCACGGCGACGTCGACCTACGATCAGACGAAGAACAACCTGTTCACGATCTTCGCGCAGCGGCAGTTCACTATCCGCAACATCGGGTTCACTTCGACGAACGCGAACCAGTCGTTGTTCTACCTGTGGTGCTCTGCCATCAATGACGGCCTGTACCCGGAGTTCGGTGCCGCCGGTAGCAACACCGGCAACAACTGCATGAGGTTCGAGAACATCTGGGTCGCCGGATCGTGGAAGCGCATCTGGGGAGCGGACGGCGACACCGCTGCCAACCAGAACAGCGAGATCGCTTTCTACGGCTGGACTACATCCAACAGCATGTCCGTCACGGACTACATGTTCCGATTCGGTTTCCCACTGCGAAGCGCTGTGTTCGTCGCAACCAACGGTCCCGCTCCGACGAGCGGAACATGGACGTTCACGTTCAACGGGCAGACCACGGCGTCTCTCGCGTACAACGCTTCCGCCGCGACCGTACAGGCGGCCATCGAGGGCCTGTCCACGGTTGGCTCCGGAAACTGCACCGTGTCCGGCACGAGCAGCGCCGGGTACATCGTGAAGTTCGTCAACACGCTGCTCGGCACCGACACCACGCTCGCCAGCGTGACGTCGAGCGTTTCCCCTGCTTCGTTCAAGTGCTACCGGTACACGCCGCAGATGTCGCAGTTCTTGAACTATCACTTCGAGGATAACGAGTTCGAGTACGGCAACGGAAACTTCATGCTCCTCAACTCGGGCGGGTTCGTTTCGTTCGACGGGTACCACTCGTTGATCAATGGCATCGGGAACGGTTCGTATTCCGGAACGTGGTTCACGATGGAGAACATTGCGTCCCGCGCCGACGACATGGCGCACCTTGCGGTCAGGGATGCTCGCTTCGAGCTTCGCACCCCGACGTCGAAGGTTCTTGAGACGTGGTGGAACGATGTCAACAAGTTCATCACGTTCGAGAACGTTGGCATCGCCACCCCGCAGTCCGCGTCGTTCACGACGGCGCAACGCGATGCCCTTGAAGTGATGGCGTTCCGGTCTGCGAACACGTCGCTATGCCAGGCGCGGGTGAGCCTGTGCGACATCCCCGGATACATCACCGTTCAGACGACCGGCGCAGCAAGTGCCGGAGGGTTCCTCGTCGTCAACCAGTGCCGTTTCAAGTCGTCGACAAATGCCACTGCCGCGAAGTATTCGGACCAAACGTCCCTTGCAGCAGCGAGCGGTGTCGGAGTCCGCGTCCTCGGTGCCTCTACGGGGACGATCGTTTACAACCAGGTTGTCGGCGCAGCCGGCTATCGCGCAACGGACGGGGCGCAAACGCTGTGAGCATTCCCACTACCGCTAACGCCGTCCTTGCCGTCGCAAGGGCGGAGCTTGGAAACCATGAGAACCCCCCCGAGTCGAACCGCCAGAAGTACGGCGTGTGGGCTCGCAACAATGGAGTTGCGTGGTGCGCAACGTACGTGACGTGGGTGTTCGCCCATGCCGGCTGTGACTGGCGCGGGAAGATTCCCGGCTTCGCGTACACGCCGACCCTGAACGCATACCTTCAGAAGAAGATGAGATTCAAGCGGGTGCCTCCTGAGGAGGCCCGCCCCGGGGACGTCGTGTTCTTCGACTTCCCTGACTCTGTGCGCCGAATCCAGCACGTCGGCATTGTCGCCGACAACGATCTCCGCTACCGGTCGTTGCGCACCTACGAGGGCAATACGTCGGTCACGTCCGACGACAACGGTGGTGAAGTGATGGAGCGCTACCGGGGGTACAGCCTCACTGCGTCCATCCTGCGTCCGCCCTACGCCGCACCGAAGCCCGTCAAGCGCATCGTTATCAAGCGCGTCCTCAAGGTCCGCAATCCGCGCCAGACCGGCCCGGACGTGCTTGCCGTCCGCAAGTTCCTCGGACTCAAGCCGTGGCCCCTCTTCGACCGGACGGCAAGGGATGCACTGGTCCGCTGGCAGCGCCACGTCGGCCTCACCCCCGACGGTGAGTTCGGTCCCGCCTGCGCCGCCAAGGCCGGCATGGAGTGGCGGGGGTGAGCGACCTGGAAACCTCGATCGCGACGGAGCTGGCGAAGGTGGCCGTCAAGCTTGACGGCCTTGTGGACCAGCTCAAGGAATCCAACGAAAGGTCGGCCGAGACGTTCAAGGACCACGAGTCAAGAATCAGACTCCTTGAGCGATGGGCCCGGGCGATTCCCACCACCATTGTCACGTCGATCTTCTCGACGGTAGGCGCTGTAATCCTCGTCATCTGGAAGGTAAGCTCATGAGCAGGAAGTTCCTCGTCGACCTCGCCGAGCGCGTTGTCGCCACCTACGTTCAGTCGTTCCTCGGCCTCCTGCTGGTGGCCGATGCAATCGACATCGGCGCGGTCAAGGCGGCTCTCGTCGCTGCCGCCCCGGCGGCTCTCGCTGTCGTGAAGGGCGTTCTCGCCAAGCGACTCGGCGATCCCGAGTCCGCCTCGGTGGTCGACTGATGGCTTGTCGCGAAGGATGCAAGACGAAGGATCACGCCACCTACGGTGAGTGCTGCCGTGCCTCAGGTGTCAAGCCAATGATGATGGACCACACCAGGGGCTTCGACTACACGCGCGAGAAAATGTGGAACGCCGAGCTCAGCGCCTACCGACAGGCCCTTTCCGAGGGGATCGAGCCCGCCGGTACCACGATGAAGGCAGTTGAGGAGGCCCGAAGGATTTCCGACTCCACGGGTCGGGCGTTCGACGGGGCCAACCCCCTGGCCTCCCTGTCTCAGGAGTAGACCTTGTTCGAGGATGAAGTCACATTCGGCTCGTTGATCGACGAAGTTGTCAGCGAGCTCCAGGGCAACGGAATCAATCAGGATCAGTTCACCACTCTCGCCACCGGCATTGATGCCTCTTCCCTGTCTCTGAGCGTGACCGAATCCGATCAGGTGAGCAAGGGCATCATCGAGGTTGACACCGAGCTTATGCTCGTCAACTCAGTCGGTGGCACGGAGATCACGATTGCGCCTTGGGGGCGCGGGTACAAGGGGACGAAGAAAGAGCCCCACTCTGCCGGGGCTCCGGTTCTCATGCGACCCACGTACCCCAAGGCTGCTGTCGGCAGGGCAATCAACAGGATTATCACCGGGCTCTGGCCTGACCTGTACGGGGTTAAGACCATCGAGTTCGACTCGACGTCGATCAACTGGCAGTATCCGCTTCCGGCCGACTGCGACCGCGTGTTGAAGGTCGAGGTGAAGCCGTCGACCACGGACGGCTGGATTCCCGTTCCCGACTGGGACACGATGTTCATGGCGAACACCGACGACTTCCCGTCGGGTGTGGCCCTGGCAACCCGTACAGCGCTCTCTGGCGCGATGAATATGCGAGTGTGGTACGCGACTAGGCCCGTGGCATTCCAGTCACTCACGGACCCGTACAGCGCTTCTGCGCTGCCCTCGTCCTGTCACGACGTCATCGTCTACGGTGCGCAGTTCTCACTGCTCCCGTATCTCGACACCGGGCGCCTTCCTGTTGAGGCGGTCGAGGGCGACGCGCTCGACTCGGCGAGGCCGCTGGGCACTGCGCTCAACGCAGCGTCGGCAATCCAGAAGCTCTACCAGGCCGCTCTTCTGAGGGAGAAGCGGGCACTGGACATCAGGTTCCCTCCGAGGGCGAGGCACGGTAGGTAATGGCACGCAAGTTCTCCTCGGTTGCCGGCGAGATGATTCTTCAGACCGGCATCAACGCCACCTCCGGTGGCATCACTCTCGACACCATCTCCGGGCTGCCGTCACAGTTCCCGTTCACCCTGATCCTTGATCTCGGCCAGCTCTCCGAAGAGGTGGTCGAGGCGACCGCTTCGGGTGGCGGGACGTCACTCCTCATCACCCGTGGCGTGGACGGCACGTCGGCAAGCCCGCACAGCGCCGGGGCGAAGGTTGTGCACGGTCCTTCGGCCCGTGACTTCAATGAACCTCTGACTCACATCGAGCGCACCTCGTCCGTTCACGGGGTCACCGGTTCGGTCGTCGGGACGAGCGACACGCAGACGCTCGACCGAAAGACGTTCACCTCGTCGGCGACCAATGCAACGGCGCTGACCGTGAGGTCGACGGCAGGGCAGACGGCGCCTCTTCAGTCCTGGGCCAACTCGTCGGGCACCCCACTGACCACAGTGGAGGCGAGCGGAAAGGTCAATGCCGCGACCGTCGATGCGAAGGACTCCGTGTTCTCGGCATCGAGCGGGAGCGCTGTCGCGCTCACCGCGAAGGGTTCGAGCACGCAAACTGCCAATGTGTTCAGTGTCAAGAACTCCAGCAGTAGCGACCTGTTCTCCGTCGGTGCCACCGGCACGACGACAGCCAAGACTCTCGTTTCCGGCGATTCCACGGTCACGGCTTCGGCCGCTACGGCAGTCCCGTTGGTGGTCAAGGGCGTCGGTTCGCAGACTGGGGACCTCACCCGGTGGACCGACTATTCGTCGGGTGTCCTCGCGAAGGTCACCTCGGCCGGTCGGGTCAACGCCGTCGGTGTTGACGTCGGTGCATCGACCATCACCGCCGCTTCGTCCGGGGATGTGCCGCTCACGTTGAGCGGAGCGGCATCACAGTCCAGCGACTATGTTCAGGTCCGAAACTCAAGCTCATCCGTACTTGTGAGCATCGACAAGGACGGGAAACTCACCGCCTCCGGCGTCTCGACGAACGGAGCGCTGGCGGCAGGTACGGCGGCTATCTCGACGAGCCTTGCCGCTCCCACGATCACCGCCACCACGGTGACCGCCACCACCGTCAAGGGCGACAACCTTCCCGGGCGCGTCCTGAAGGGGTCGCTTGCGGTCGGCGCATTCTCCCCGGGTGAGATCGCCTATACGGGGTACATCGGATTCGGCGCGGCGCTTACCGATCCGATCGTCGTTGCGTGCAGTGGAGACGACAGCATCCCCGGACTTGTCGTCTCGGTCGTCAACGTCAGTTCCACGCAGTTCCGCTTGAAGATAAAGAACTATGGTGACGGCGTGGTCACCGGGGCTCGGGTCAACTGGATCGCAGCAGGGAGCTGACATGCGTAGGGATTTCACAGAACCCCTGCCGTTCGCTCTGTCCACCCGTCGCGCCGGGTCCGTCTTTCAGACGTCCGGCGCGAAGTTCGATATCTCCATCGACGAACTACCGTTCCTTCTGGCCGTAAGCAACGACCTCCCCATGACGAGGGAGACGAAGCAGACGACCAAGCAGCAACTCGACACGAGCAAGGAACCCGGGGAGCAGAGCCTTTCCCAGTGGTGGGTAAGGTCTTGGGACTCCTGGCACAGGGGCGCAGGTGCCGACTGGTACGAGCCAGGTTCCGATGATGCGACGGTCAATAGGTGTCGAGTCAGTTACGGGCTTGACGTGTGGACGAAGGGTTCCGCGTCGCTCATCAAGCGAATGGACCTGGCGAAGTCGACGTCTACCGGGCAGAGGGTTTTCGTCACCGGAGCCGTCGTCAACGGCGTCGACTCCGTGTACGCGTCCGAGGCTGGTGCCGTGACCCGGATCAGTGCATCCGGGTCCGCCGGGTATTCGGGTGGATCGTCCAAGTCCGGCCCTGTAGCCGTGTGCGGCGCGAAGGTTGTCGTCGGAGGCACCGAGGGGATCTGGGTTGCCGACACCACGGGAACGTCTTTCACGTCCCTGGTGTCCAGCTCTGGAGCGGAGATCACGCCCTATTGGGTGAAGTCTCGAATCGTTGCGACAAAGGGTCCGTCGCTGTACGAGCTGACGCTCTCCAGCACGGCGCTACCGGCTGCGCTATACACGCACCCGGATTCAGGGTGGACGTGGACCGGGGTTGCCGAGACTCCTGACGCGATCCTCGCGTCTGGATACGGTAGTGGCTTCGGTGCCGTCTATGCGTTCACGCTTGCTGCCGGATCGTCGTCCGGTTCGACCCCAACGCTCGGCTCTGCGATTCAAGTTGCCGAGCTTCCACCGGGTGAGGTTATCCATTCGATCAGGACGTACCTCGGCGCCTATGTCGCAGTCGGCACGAGTGCAGGTGTCCGCGTCGGGATCATCGGTGATGGAGGGAAGATCAGCCTCGGCCCGCTGACGGTCGAGACGACCGCACCAGTGCGGTCTATCGCTGCCAGGGACCGGTTCTTCTATGCGACCATCGACGGCGACCTGAACGGCAACTCGGGTTGCGCACGGATCGACGTTTCCGAAGAAGTCGAACAGGGTCGGTACGCCTGGGCGTACGACGCAGACATCGAGGCTCCGGGTACCGCGAGGAGTGTCGCATTCCTCGGCTCGACCGATCGTGTCGTTATCGGTGTCGACGGGAAGGGCGCCTACCTTCAGTCGAGCAGCCTGTATGTGGCGTCCGGCTCCGTCTACCTCGGCAGGGTCAGGTACGCGACCACGGTCCCGAAGGTGTTCGCCTTCGCGCAGGTAAGGACGAGAATCCCCGGAGGGTCATCGGTTAACCTGTCCTCGGTCGACGAGGACGGTGACGAGACTTCCGAGTATTCGTGGACTGCCGCCGGCGGTGACGACTCGGATATCTCCTTGTCCACCAAGGAGCAGGCGAGATATTCGGCAGAGCTGAAGATCACATTGAGTTCCAGCTCCGACCACTCGGTGACACCGATCCTTCAGTCGGTGTCCATGAAGTCGCTGCCTCAACCGAAGGTGCAGCGCACCGTGACCTATCCGCTCCTGATGTCAGACAAGCAGTCGGATAGGAACGGCGTGAAGGTTGGGTACACCGGCTTCGCCTGGGATCGCTACTCCGCGTTGGAGAACCTTGAGGACACGAAGACGATCGTCCTCATTCGTGATCTTCGGACTGGTGAGGCGTTCCCCGCCTGGGTTGACCGGCTTGAGTTCATGAACACGCAGCCGCCGAGTAAGAACGATTCGAACTGGGGCGGCGTGGCACGAGTGACGCTGACGAGGTTGTGATGCCCGCCTGGTACAGACGTGAGCTTTCGGTAGGCGATGAAGGCGCCGATGTCCTGATCGTCAGAGCGAAGCTCGGGATGTCGTCGGGGCAGTTCGACTGGAGCCTTCATGCGAAGCTGGCCGGATGGTGCGAGTCCCGAGGGATTCCGTTCAGCGGCGTCCTCGGCAGCGAGATTGCCGAGACGCTTGGGGAGGACGCGGCTTATGGCTGCACCCCTTCATGGTACGGCGACGACGAGGCGACAGCGAGGCGTCTTGGCGTTCAGCCAGAAAGGCTGGAGCAGGCAGTCAGGCAGTGGCAGTCAGAGGTTGGGCTGCCGACGACAGGAGTGATCACCGAGGAAGATGCTCGCCTTCTGGGCGAGTGAGCGAAGAAGCCCCCACCCGCAAGGGTGGGGGCCTTTCGTTGTTTGCCGCGAGGTGGACCGACCTAACGGGTGCCACTGGCAGCAGCGGCTCACTCTCACGCGCAGACAGCCTTTGAGTATAGTTCCAGGGGCCGGAATCGAACCGCGGCTTCTCCGCATCGGCGGTGTTCT
>CAYNHA010000167.1:0-12128 GCA_964397035.1 uncultured Verrucomicrobiota bacterium | reverse complement strand
GGCGGAGCTATCACTTATAATTATAAGTGATAGCTCGGGAAGGGGGAGGCAAGTGATGCGGGTGAGAGTCGGATCAGGCGTAGTGGGTGGCGATCCATTTCTGGTATTCGCCGGAGCGGACCTGGGCGCACCAGGGGGCGTTGGCGAGATACCAGTCGACGGTGCGTTCAAAGCCGGTGGCCCAGGTTTCGGCGGGTTTCCAGCCGAGGTCGCGTTCGATTTTGGAGCAATCGATGGCGTAGCGCTGGTCGTGGCCGGGGCGGTCCTTCACAAAGGTGATGAGCGAGCGGCGGGGTTTTCCGCCGGGGAGGGGCGGGGTCTTGGCGTCGACGAGGTCGCAGATTTTCTCGACGACGCGGAGGTTGGGGAGTTCGTTGCGGCCGCCGACGTTGTAGGTGGTGCCGAAGGCGGCCTGCTGCATGATGCGCCAGATGGCGGAGCAGTGGTCGGTCACGAAGAGCCAGTCGCGCACGTTCATTCCATCGCCGTAGACGGGGAGGGGTTTGCCTTCGACGGCGTTGAGGATCATGAGGGGGATGAGCTTTTCGGGGAACTGGAAGGGACCGTAGTTGTTGGAGCAGTTGGAGAGGGTGGTGGGCAGTTTGTAGGTTTCGTGGTAGGCGCGGACGAGGTGGTCGCTGGATGCCTTGGAGGCGGAGTAGGGAGAGTTGGGGGAGTAGGGGGTTTCTTCGGTGAAGAAGCCGGTGGGGCCGAGGGAGCCAAAGACTTCGTCGGTGGAAATGTGGTGGAACACCTGGATTTGCGGGGCGTGCTCGCGGGCGGCCTGCAGGAGGGTGTAGGTGCCGAGGATGTTGGTGCGAACGAATTCGTCGGGGGCGACGATGGATCGGTCGACGTGGCTTTCGGCGGCGAAGTGGGCGATGGCGTCGATTTCGTAGGTTTCGATCGTCTCCTTCATTTTGGCGGCGTCGCAGATGTCGGCCTTGACGAAGACGTAGCGGTTGCCGACGCGTTCGGCGAGGTCGAGGAGGGAGAGGGGGTTGCCGGCATAGGTGAGCTTGTCGACGTTGACGATGCGGCCGGTGAACTCTTTTTGGTCGAAGAGCCAGCGGATGAAGTTGACGCCGATGAAGCCAGCGCCCCCGGTGACCATCAGGTTGCGGAAGGTGCGGCTCATGACGGGGACTTCACTTCGCGCAGGAGGGCGTCGCGGTAGCGGGAGGCGTATTCGCGGAGGTCTTCGCGCCAGTCCTGCATGAGGTTGAGGTTGGCCTTCTTGAGGTTGGCGTTTTCGAGGATGGAGTTGGCGGGGCGGACGGTGGGAGTGGGGTAGTCGGCGGTGGTGCAGGGGCGCACTTCGCAATCGAGCTGCATGGCGGAAATGAATTCCTTGGCGAAGTCGAACCAGGAACAATAGCCTTCGCCGGAGGCGTGGAAGAGTCCGGCGGCGTCTGCTTCGACGACGGCGAGGATTTGCTTGGCGAGGCGGCGGGACCAGGTGGGGGTGCCGAACTGGTCGTTCACGACGCGGAGCCCTTTCTGGGGATCGTTGACGGCGCGGCGCAGGATGGTCTTGAGGAAGTTGTAGCCGTGGGAGCCGTAGAGCCAGGCGGTGCGGAGGATGGCGTGGCGGGGATCTTTTTCGAGGATTTCGCGTTCGCCGGCGAGCTTGCTTTTTCCGTAGACGCTGGAGGGGTTGGGGGTGTCGGTTTCAAGGTAGGGCTGGGGGACGGGGCGGACGCCGTCGAACACGTAATCGGTGGAAACGTGCACGAGGAAAATGTCGTGGATCTTGGCGCGCGAGGCGAGGAGGGCGGGTCCGTCGCGGTTGACGTGCCAGGACTTGGCGACATCGGTTTCGGCGCGGTCGACGGCGGTGTAGGCGGCGCAGTTGACAAGGACGTCGGGCTTCCACAGATTGAGGACGCCGTCGATGCTGTTGGCGTCGGTGATGTCGAGGTTGGGCAGGTCGAGGGCAAGGACTTCATGCTTGGGGGTGAACACTTCGCGGCAATCCCAGCCGAGCTGGCCCCATCCGCCGGTGACGAGAATCTTCATTGGGTTTCTCCTTGTGGGTCGGGGGATCGGCGCCAGCGCGCTAGGCATTCGGCGAGGCGGGGATCCAAGATCGTTTTGGCTTGGTTCAAAATGTAGAGGTGGATGCCGGGGGCGCCGTTGGCGATGAGGCCGTCGATCTGGGCGATGAGCCACTGGATGCCGGCGGCGCGGGCGGCGTCGGGACTGGGGGCGGAGGAGAGGGCGTTGCGGAGGGCGTCCGGGGCGGTGGCGCGGCTGAAGGCGAGGGAGCGGTCGAGCTGGGCGATGGAGGCGATCGGCATGAGGCCGGGGAGGATGGGGGTGCGGATGCCGGCGGCGCGGGCGGCATCGAGAAACCGGAAGTAGGCGGTGTTGTCGAAGAAAAGCTGGGTATTGATGAAGTCGGCGCCGGCCTCGGTTTTTTCCCTGAGGCGGCGGAGGTCTTCGGCGAGGGAGGGGGCTTCGGGATGGGTTTCGGGGTAGCCGGCGACGCCGCAGCAGACGTCGGGATGGAGGGATTTGACGAGGGCGACAAGGTCGGCCGCGTGGGCGAGTCCGTCGGGGGCGGGCGTGAACTGGGTTTCGCCGCGCGGGGGGTCGCCGCGGAGGGCCATGATGTTGCGGATGCCGGAGTCGTAGATTCGATGAATTTGGGCAACGAGGTCGGCACGGGAGGCGCCGACGCAGGTGAGGTGGGCGACGACGGGCGTGAAGCCCATGCGGGAGAGGAGTTCCCAGGCGGCGAAGCTGAATTCGCGGGAGGAGCCTCCCGCTCCATAAGTGCAGGTGACGAAGTCGGGGTGGACGGGGCGCATGCGTTCGATGGAGCCGCCGAGGATGCCGAAGCCGAGGGGGTCTTTCGGGGGATAGAATTCGAGGGAGAGCAGCGGTTGTCGGCGCGCCTCAAGCAATTCACGGATGGTAGGCAAACTCATATCGGGGCATCCTACCGCATGGCGGGGGGAGGAGGCACGTTTTTTTTGGAGGGGATTTTCCACCGGTGGAAAAACGGGGGCGGATTTTTCCAGAGTGTGGAAAACTTTTTTCCACAGTGTGGAAAAACCGGAAATAGCGCCCTATTTGGCGGCGGGGACGGGGCGGCGGGGGTCCTGGATGCGGACGAGGTTGGCGCGGGGCGGGGGTGGCTCGAAATGGGTGACGTAGGAGATGTGAACGGCGGCATTGGAGGAGAGGCGGGCGTCGTCGTAGGAGGTGGCCATTTGGGTTTCGACGGCGGCAATGGTTTGGCTTTCCACAGCCAGGAACCCCAGAAACGGCATTTCGATCTGGCCGTCGCTGTCGACGATTTCGCGGTATTCGGGGATGCCGCCGCCGACGCGGTCGATGCGGATGAGGAGGGCGTCGCCTTTGCGGAGGGTTTCGGGCGGCTGGGCCTGCGCGGCGGCGAGGCCGAGAAGCAAGGCAAACAGTCCGACGCGGACCGGCGGAAGGGAAGTCATGGCTTTCCTTCCTCGCTGCCGCCGAAGAGGCCGGCGATGAGATTGGTTTCCATGGAGTCGAGGTCGTTGACGCCGTCGCCGCCCATGTGGAGCATGCTGCGGAGGGTGAGCATTTCCTCGGAGATCATGAGGCGGGCGAGGGCTTCGTGCTGGGCGGGGGCGGACAGACGGATGAGGGGGCCTTCGCATTCCAGGATGAAGAAGATTTCGTCTTTGCGGATGTGGTAGGTTTCGGCGTCGGGGCTGAGGCGGTAGACATAGAACTCTTCCTGGCGGAAGGAACGGACGAGGCGGGAGAGCATGAAGTCGGCCATGTCGGGGGAGGCGAAGGCGAGCTCGATTTCCCTGATTTTGGCCTTGGCGGCATCGTCGGGGTGGCGCAGTCCGCTTTCAGGATTGTCGAAGCTGCCGGCCAGCAGGGTGGGGCCCATGAGGGTGGTGATGAGGGTCATGAGAATGGCGATGCCGAAGATGTCCTGCCCGATGGCGCCGGAGGTCAGGCCGATGCCGGCGACGATGAGGGCGACTTCGCCGCGGGGGAGCATGCCCACGCCGATGCGGATGGCGCCATGGCGGTTGAAGCCGCAGAAGAGGGCGGGGATGCCGCAGCCGACCACTTTGCTGAGGATGGCCAGCAGGGAGTAGACGAGGCCGATCTTGAAGAGGGGGACGATGGCGTTGAAGTTGACGAGCATGCCCATGGTGGCGAAGAAGACGGGCACGAGGATGTTGTGGAGTCCTTCCACTTCCTTCTGGATGACCTGGACCAGATCGGTGCGGGAGAGGGAGAGGCCCATGATGTAGGCGCCGATGATCATGGCGAGGCCGGCCATTTCGGAGAGGCCGGCGAGGAGAAGGGCGAAGCCGAGAGCCAGCGCGGAGATGGCCTGGGGGGTTTTGAAATACTTGAGGATGCGGGAGAAGCGGCGGGCGAGGAGGAGGCCGGAGGCGGTGGCACCGATCCAGAAGCCGAAAGCCTTGGCGGCGATGAAGGCGATGTGGGACCACGAGGGGCCGATCTCGGATTCCACCTTGACCATGCCGACGACGATGGCCAGCAGGATGATGCCCAGCACATCGTCGAAGACGGCGGCGGCGAGGATGGTGACGCCTTCCGGGGAATCCAACTTGTGCCGTTCGCTGAGGATGCGAGCGCTGATGCCGACGGAGGTGGCCGTGGCGATGGCGCCGAGGAAGAGAGCGACGGGATCGAGCCAGCCTTTCGCCAGGCCGAACCAGATGGAGCAGCCGGCGCCCAGGAAGAAGGAAAACACCACGCCGCCGATGCCGACGAAGGTGCCGGCGACGGAGTAGCGCAGGAAGGTGGACAGGTCGGTTTCCAGTCCCGACAGGAACAGCAGGACGATGGAGGCGACGATGGAGAAGGCGTAGAGTTCGGAGGAGACGGGGGAGCCGTTGGGGCCGAGGGGGAACAGGATGCCGACGATGGGCCAGTGGAAGCGGCCCAGAGCGTAGGGGCCGATGGCCATGCCGACGAGCAGTTCTCCCAGCACGCCTGGCAGGCGAAGCCAGCGCCGGAGCCAAAAACCACCCATGCGGGTGAGGACAATCAGGATGCCGAGCTGAAATACAAACTGGATTTCCGGAGTGAACACGCCGGCATCTCTTCCCGGGCCTAGCCGATCAGGAGTTTCAGGACGTCTTCGCGGCTGGTGGCGGCGAGAAGCCGGGCCCGGACCGAGGCATCATTCAGGGGACGGCTGATTTCGGCCAGAAACTGGATGTGCGGGCCAGTGCGGCTGTCCGGAGAGACGGTCATGACGAAGATCGTGGAAGGCTGTCCATCCAAGGCCCCGAAATCCACGCCGCCATGCTTGATGCCGAGGGCGGCGACCAGGCAATCCACGCTGTCGGTCTTGCCGTGGGGGATGGCAATGCCGTTCTGCATGCCGGTGCTCATTCGTTTTTCGCGGTCGGTGACGGCCTTCAAGACGGCCTCGCGGTCCCGGATATGGCCCGAGGCCATGAGCAAGTCCACCATTTCAGAGAGAACGGCGTCCTTTGTGGCGCCTTTCAGGTTCAAGCTGATGGTTTCGGCGGTCAGTGGTTTTTTCAGGTTCATCGTTTGCTCCAGCACGAAATCAAAAATACCGCGCCATTCTCCCCCCTTTGCGGTTCATTTCAAGCCTCAAATCGAGGAAAATGACGGAAGCCACGGGTGTCTGGCAGGTAAATGTGTCAAAGGGGATGGATGAGGCTGTTTTGGCGCAGGTGCTTGAGGCGGCGGAGGACCAGTTCGGCCATGGAGGTGATGAGTTCGGAGGTGCGGACCTTCTCGACGTTCCAGATGATGTCGAACCGGGAGATGTCGCGGATGTCGCAATTGTGGTGGCTTTTGAGGAAGGCGGCTCGCTCGGCATCGATCTGCTTGATTTTCCGGGCGGCTTTTTCCTCGGACAGGTGGTCTTTTTCCATCACGTCCTTGACGCGGTAGTCCATGGAGGCGATGAGGCGGATGTGGATGGCCCCGGGCATGTTGCGGGCGATCAGGAAGCCCGCGCGCCCGATGATGACCACTTTGCCCAGGCGGGCCAGCAGATGAACGACTTCCTCGATTTTCTTTTGGATCTTGTATTGCTGGGAGTTGCCGATCAGCATTTCGTAGAGCATGTGCTGGATGCCCTCGGCGCGGTATTTTTCGTTCACGAGCGTGTCGTAGTCGGCATCGAGGCTTTTGTTCTTGGCGATCAGGGCGCACAGTTTCTGGTCGAAAAGATCCCAGCCGGTTTTCAGGTCGGGGTCGTCGAGTTCGGCCAGGCGCATGATGATGAAACGGCCAATGGCGTGGGCTTCCGTTCCCGCCTGGCGGGAAATGGTGATGAAGGGAAATCCAGTATTGTGGAAATCCACGTCGCGAGGATTTTGAAGATAACGCCTGACCACATCGGCTTGATTCATGACTGGCAAGCTCCACCGTCTTGCGGGCACCATTAAACAGGAACGTTGGAATAAATCCATACCAAAATGTAGCGTGGAGATTTGCCGGATTTACCTTGAAGTTCCGGGGCGACAGGCATACAAGTGCGTCAATTTTTTTAATTCATGAAGGAACTACCTCCATCTTCCTTTCGCGATTCGCAGGCGCTGGGCCTGGCCTGGACCTTGCCCGTGCTGCTGCTGATCTACATGGGCCTCGGCTATTGGCTGGGCGGCTTGCTGGGCTCCAGGGTGACGGGGTTGATCCTGGGCTGGGCCGGCGGGATGTTCGGAGTGGTCCATGAGATCCGCCGCGTCCTGAAGCCTGCCCCGCCGCGGAATTCGCCCCCGAAGGAGGATGCGCCCTAGGGCGCACGGTGGTGGGCCATGGATGCTGTTGCTGCAACCAATGCGGTGGTGGAATCGGCCGCCGGGGCGATGGACCGCAAGACGCTGGTCCATGACTACATCCAGCACCATGTGCTCTACCACGTGGCCGACGGCAATGCCAGCGTGTGGAATCTGCCGTTCATCCGGATCCCGGCGCTGGATGTGTTCCGGAACGACGGGGTGATGCTGGGCGTGGCGGTGGTGGTGCTGCTGATTCTGTTCATTCTGCTGCGCCGGAAGAATCAGGAAATTCCACGGGGTTGGAACAACGTACTCGAAATTTTCGTTCTGTTTGTCCGCGACCAGATTGTCCGGCCCAACTTCAACGAGGAGGATGCCCGGCATTTGTCGCCTGTGTTCTGCACGTTCTTTTTCCTGATTCTGACGCTGAACCTGCTGGGACTGGTGCCGTTGTTCAGCGCGGCCTCCAGCAATCTCAGCGTGACGGGAGCGCTGGCCGTGATCACGCTGGTGTTCATGATCGGGGGCGCCATCTGGAGAAAAGGGATCGTGGGGTTCATGAAAAGCTTTGTGCCCGCGGGGGCGCCCCGGCTGCTGCTGGTCATTCTGGTGCCGATCGAAGTGATCACCTTTTTCTCGCGGGTTTGCGTCCTGGCCGTCCGGTTGTTTGCGAACGTGTTGTCGGGCCACATTCTGATCTTCGCCCTTCTCAGCATGGTGGTTTTGTTCGGGTGGTTTGCCACGCCCGTGATCCTGATGGCGGTGGGAATCTATTTTTTCGAGATGTTCATGTCTTTTTTGCAGGCATACATTTTTTCGCTCCTATCGGCCATTTTCATCAGCCAAATGCTGTACGAGACGCATTGACGGGCGGAGGAACGGCGGTCCGGTTTGGAAAAGAATCAACAAGCAGAACGGTAGAAAGACGAAGGAGACACACATGACAACAGGCATTGCATTGGCGAGCGTCGGCGCGGGATTGGCCGCCATTGGAGCCGGCATCGGCATCGGATTGGTTTGGTCTTCCGGCATCCAGGGGATGTCGCGGCAGCCGGAGATGGCGTCCAAGATCCAGACGTCGATGTTCATCGGGGCCGCCCTGGTGGAAGGAATGGCCCTGTTTGCCCTGGTGATCTGCTTCCTGCAGATGTGAGAACGGCTTGCCCGAAGGGGCCCTGCACATGAACGAAACGACTTCTACCCCCGTGCCTCTGGAGAACGGCGACGCCGGACTGACTGCGGTAGCCGAGGTGCCATCGTCCGCAGAACACGGGGCTCAGGTGGGCAGCGTGCTGGCGGTCTCGGACACCATGGTGCTGCTGACCTGGCTGGCCTTTCTGATCGCATGCATTGCGCTGCACAAGCTGGCCTGGAAGCCGATCCTGCAGGCGATCGACCGGCGCGAGGACAAGATCCGCCAGAGCCTGAAGGAGGCGGCGGACATCCAGGCGCGAGCGGCGATGGACAAGGAAGCGCAGCGCATGATGCTGGCGGAGGCGACCCGCGAGGCGGCGGCCATCGTGGAGCGCGCCCGGCTGGCGGCGGAGGCCACGGCCCGGACGCTGGAAGCCAAATCCCGCGCCGAGTCGGAGGCGTTGGTTCAGGAAGCCCATGTGGAGATCGAGCGGGCGAAGGTGAAAGCCATGGTCGATTTGCGCCGGGAGGCTTCGGGGCTGGCCTTGCAGATGGCGGGGCGCGTGATCGGCCAGAAGCTGGATGCGGCGGCGGACCGTGAACTGACCGATCGCCTGATCCGGGAGATGCCGTGAGCCGGTCCTCCGCCAAGATCCACCGGTATGCCAAGGCCATGCTCGACGTGGCCTGGCAGTCGAAGGGCCAGGCGGAACTGTGCGCCGACCTGGCGGAGGTGCGCCGCTGGCTGGCGGAGTCGCCGGCGTTCCACGTGTTTGCGGCGTGCGATCACCTCGGTGGCCGCGAGGACCGGTTGCGGGCCCTGCTGGGGCTGGCCCGCGCCGCCGGGCTGAGGCGGCAAACGGCCGAATTCCTCGCCAGCATCGACGGGGCGCGCGTGCTGGAGCACCTGGAGCAGATTCTGGACGAGTTCGATCGGCTGCTGCGGGAGCGGAGGGGAATCCTCCGCGCCGAGATTGTTTCGGCCCGGCCGCTGGCGGAGGAGCAAAAGGCTGCCCTGGTGGAGCGCCTGAGCCGTGGAGCAGGCGGCCGGTCGATGGAGGTGTCGTACAAGGAAGATCCTGGAATCCTTGGGGGCTTTGTGGCCCGGATCGACGGGAAGATTCATGATTACAGCGTGTCCGGACGGTTGGCGCGGCTGCGCCGCCGCCTGGCGGACATCTGAAGGAGCGATCCGGTATGGCGGTTGAACTGAAACCTGAGGAAATTTCCGCGATCATCAAGAAGCAGCTGGAGGACTTCGATGTGTCCTCCGATGTGGTGGAGAGCGGGACGATTTTGAGCGTGGGCGACGGAATCGCGCGCATCTACGGGCTGAAGAACGCGATGGTGGGCGAGCTGGTCGAATTCCCGGAAGGGATCCGCGGCATCGTGCTCAACCTCGAAGACCAGAGCGTGGGCGTGGCCATCATGGGCGAGGCGTCGGGCATTTGCGAAGGCGATGCGGTGCGGCGCACGGGGCGCATCGCGTCGGTGCCGGCGGGTCCGGCGCTGGCGGGACGCATCGTGGACGGGCTGGGAACGCCGATCGACGGCGGCGCGGCCTTCGCGGACGTGGAATTCCGGCCCGTGGAGACGCCGGCGCCCGGCATCATGGAGCGCCAGAAGGTGAGGGAACCCCTGCAAACCGGCATCAAGGTCATCGACGCGCTGACGCCGATCGGGCGGGGCCAGCGCGAGCTGATCATCGGCGACCGCAAGACGGGCAAGACCACACTGGGGGTGGATGCCATCATCAACCAGGCCGGCAAGAACGTGATGTGCTTCTACGTGGCCATCGGCCAGAAGCGCTCGACGGTGACGCAGGTCTACGAAAAGCTCAAGAAGCACGGCGCCATGGCCTACACGACGATCGTGGCGGCCACGGCCTCGGATCCGGCGCCGCTGCAATACCTGGCCCCCTACACGGGGTGCGCCATGGCGGAATACTGGCGCGACCGCGGCGGGCATGCCCTGATCGTGTATGACGATCTGACCAAGCAGGCGCAGGCGTACCGCCAGCTTTCCCTGCTGCTGCGGCGTCCGCCGGGCCGCGAGGCGTTTCCGGGCGACATCTTTTATTTGCACAGCCGCCTGCTGGAGCGCGCCGCGCGGATTGATGCGGCCAAGGGGGGCGGCAGCCTGACGGCGCTGCCGATCGTGGAAACGCAGGCCAACGACATCTCGGCCTACATTCCCACGAATGTGATTTCCATCACCGACGGGCAGATTTTCCTGGAGGCGGCGGCCTTCAACGCCGGCCAGCGGCCGGCCATCAACGCGGGCATATCCGTGTCGCGCGTGGGAGGTGATGCGCAGGTCAAGGCCATGAAGAAGGTGGCCGGCAGCCTGCGCCTGGCTCTGGCGCAATACCGCGAGATGGCCGCCTTTTCGCAGTTTGCGGGGGAACTCGACAAGGCCACGCTGGCGCAGTTGAACCGCGGGCAGCGGCTGATGGAAGCCTTCAAGCAGGGGCCGCAGATGCCCGTTCCCGTGGCGAAGCAGATCGTGTTCCTCTATGCCTGCAATGCGGGCCTGTGCGACGACATTCCGGCCAAGCAGGTGAGTGCCTTTGAACAGCAGCTCTACCTGGCGCTGGACGGCCCCTATGCGGCCTTCCGGGAAAAACTGGAAAAGACGGGGGAATTCCTTCCGGGCATGACCGAGGAGCTGAACCAACTGCTTGCGCGGTTCAAGGAGTCGTTCCGCGCCGTCTGACGCGGCAGGAGAAGACGGGCCATGGCCAATTTCCGGGAATACAACGCCAAGATCCAGCAGCTGCAGAACATGCGTCGCGTGACGCTGGCCATGAAGATGCTCTCGACCACCAAGCTGGCGCGCATGGAAGAGGCCATGAAGCGCGCCACGGCGTTCGAGCAGGAATGGAGCGGCCTGGTGCGGCTGGTGGCCAGAGAGGGAGGCGGGCGCAATCCCCTGTTGACGCCGCGGGCCTCGCCGGAATCGGCCTTTGTGCTGATGATCAGTTCCGACATGGGTCTCTGCGGCGGCTTCAACAACAACCTGAACCGCACGGTGGCGGAGTGGCTGGAGCAGCGGCGCGAAGCCTACCGCATCCTGCGTTTCAGTTTCTGCGGGCGGAAGGGATACCAGTTCGCCCGCGACCGCGTCGAGGTCCGCACCTATTACGACGGTTCCGTGCGGCATCCCGACCTGAACATGGCCATGGAGATCGGCCAGGAAATCTTCTCCACCTATGCGGAAGGCAAGTACGACGAGGTGTTCATCGCCCGCAACCGCTTCATCAGCCCGCTGCGGCAGGAGCCGGTGGTGGAGAGGATCCTGCCTGTCGAGCTGGGCGGGGCGAACGAGGGTGCCGCCCCGTTCGTGGTCATGGAGCCCAAGCCGGCCCGGATGATTCCCCACGTGCTGGAACGCCATGTGTGCAACCACATCTATGCCTCGCTGCTCGAGAATTCCAGCGGCGAGCATGCCGCCCGCATGGCGGCCATGGACAGCGCCTCCAAGAACATCGATTCCCTGTGCGACACCTATACCCTTTTGAGAAACCGGGCCCGTCAGGCCACCATCACCACCGAGCTGATCGAGGTGGTCTCCGGCGCGGAGGCGCTCCGGTGATCCGCGCGCGCCGCGGCCAACAGCAGGAAGACGACACATGAACAAGAACGAACAACAGGCCCCCTCCCCGAATTCAAGCTCCACGGGCCGCATCACGCAGGTGACAGGCGCCGTGGTCGATGTGGAATTCGCGCCCGGCCATCTGCCGCCGATCCACTCCGAGCTGCGGACGAGCAATCCGTTCATCAACGACAAGCCGGACAACCTGGTTCTCGAAGTGGCGCAGCATCTGGGCGACAGCACGGTGCGATCCATCGCCATGAACCTGACCGACGGGCTGGTCCGCGGCATGGAGGTGCGCGACACGGGCCACGGCATCGAGGTGCCGGTCGGCCCCGGGGCCTTGGCGCGCGTGATGAACCTGCTGGGCGAACCGGTCGACGGCGGCGGGCCGATCGAGGCCGTGAAGCGCATGCCCATCCACCGCGACACGCCCACCTTTGCGGAGCAGAGCACGCAGGAGAAGATCCTGGTGACGGGCATCAAGGTGGTGGACCTGCTGACCCCGTACCGCAAGGGCGGAAAGATCGGGCTGTTCGGCGGCGCCGGCGTGGGCAAGACGGTGCTCATCCAGGAGCTGATCCACAACGTGGCCAAGAACTACGGCGGCTATTCCGTGTTCGCCGGCGTGGGCGAGCGCACGCGCGAGGGAAC
>CAYNHA010000166.1:0-7475 GCA_964397035.1 uncultured Verrucomicrobiota bacterium | reverse complement strand
CGGCGTATGTGGGGAGCGAGTTCGAGGTGGAGGCCACGGTGTTCGGTGTGGGCCAGGAGGTGACGGGACAGTGGAGCCTCACGCCTGCTTTCGCGGGCGCGGTGCAGAACGAGACGACCACGCGGGTGCTGTTGATTCCGGCATCGGCGGATGTGGGCAAGAATTTTACGCTGACCTACACGGCGGTGGATTCAGAGGGCGGGGGATATACGAACCAGGCCAGTTGTCCGTTGACGGTGCTGGAGGGGCCGCGGCTGGTGGACTTCGAGGGGGCTTCTTTCGGATACAACACCAATTCGGGTGCGGTGGCCAATCTCAAGGGAATGAACTGGACGTTTCTCAATGTGATGACGAGCGATTCAACCGACCGGAGGATCGGGGCGACGTCCGCCCGGTTCAAGCACACGACGGCGCTGGCGGCTTCGATGGAAAGTCAGGATCCGTTTCCGGGAGTCGGGACGGTTTCGCTCCACTATGCCCATTACGGCACCAACCGCGTGGTGACGTTTGCGTTGCAGGTGCGCGGCGAGGACCAGGAGTGGGTTACGGTCTCGAATGGCACCTTCAACGTGCAGGGGCATGACGACATCACCAACAGCGTGTTTTCGGCGGACGTGCAGCGCCATGACAACGTGTGGATCCGGCTGGTCACCACGGGGAATGCCGAACAACTAGCCAACATTGACAACATCCGCATCCGGCCCTTTGGCGATACATTGCCGCGCCTGGTGTGGAGCGGGGAAACCAATGTGCCGGTGGATAGGGTGTCGGTTCTGGATTTTGCCTTGGCGAATGCCGAGGGGATTGTCCGGGAGTGGACATTTTCCACTGCGCCCGAAAACACCCATGCCGTGTTCGAGGAGACGGAGGAGAAGAATTTGCGGCTGACTTTTTCGCCGTTGGACACCAACGAATGGGGAGCCTACGCGGTGAATGTGTCGGCGAGCATTGGCGGGCAGGTGGTGGGCTCCACGAGTGTGACGGTTCGGGTGGTTTCTCCGCCTGCATTTTTGTTGGCGCCCATAGCCACGAATGTGGTGGTTCCCAATCTTGTGGATGTGAGGGTGACGAACGTGGTGCTTCACGGGGGCGGGACCAACTGGGCGACGGTTTGGGACGTCCAGCCGCTGTTTGCGAATGGCCATACGGTGAGCAACAAGAGCCAGTACCGGGTTGGGACGGGGACGACGGCGGGAGATGTCGGTGCCCATACGGTGACGGCGGTGATGACCGATTCCGGAACGGGGGTTAAGACCACGCAGGCGGTTGTGGTGGTTGTGAACGGGAGCGGCGGAGGCGGGGACCTTACGAATGAAGTGTATCTCATTTCCATGAGCACCCCCACCCGCATTCTCGTCAACGGCCAGACGGGGCGGGTGTTTCAGGCGGTGGGGAAGACGAATCTGGTTTCCACCAACTGGTTTTGGCTGGGACCGGCAACGACCAACACCGACGGGGCGGAGGTTCAATTGGAATTGCCAGGGACGAACGGGCTTGAGCTGCCGGTTTTCTACGGCGTCAAGGTTCGGGCGGTTCCCTGAGGAAATGGCGAGGAGCCATGCAGCGGGGTGGCAATCCAAGGCCATGAACGGAGGCTTGTATCGGACTGCTGATATGGGGGAGTAGGGAGGGAGGAGCTTCTGTTGATGCTCTCTTTTCCTGCGCAAAAAGGGATACTATTTTATAAAACATGACCCTGTTTTGAAGGGGCCCTCGCGTGCCAAGGAACGGGTACTGTTTTATAAAACTATATCCCTTTTGCGTGATGGTTCACGCGGGGAGGAAGGGATACTGTTTTATAAAAATATATCCCTTCTGTGGCGCATGTGGTCTCTGAAAAATGGGTCTATTTTTATAAAACAGTATCCCTCAGGGGCGCGGCAGAGAGGGGAGGCGATGGCGGTATGTTGCGAGGTAGGCGGCGGAGGCGAAGAGGGCACCGAGGCCGTCGGCCAGCATGTCTTTTTGCGCATCCCAGATGTCGCCTTGCGAGCCGAGGAATTCCGCGCCGGCCACCGGATCGGCGGCGGTGGCGTAGAGCCATTCGAAAATTTCGAACAGGGCGGCCACGGCGAGAATGGCGGAGATGGCAAACAGCAGGCTGAAAGCGCGATGATGGCTGAGGCGGCGGCTCTCGATGAATTCCATGATGCCGAAGGCAAAGAATCCAACCGAAAAATGGGCGAGGCGGTCGAAATGGTTTCGCTGTGCGCCGATGAGGTTGGTGATCCATCCGAAGGGAACTTGGGCGAAGGTGTAGTGTCCGCCAAGGGTGTGCAGGAAGATGAGGACGGACATGAAGACGTAGGCGGTGTTGGAAAAGCGGATGCCCTTGAGGTACATCCAAACCAGCGGGGTCACGATGCACACGACCGTGAGGTTTTCCGAAATCCACGTGGTGCGCGAAGTGGGACGAACGGCCAGGAGGACGAATTCGAGAAGATAAAGGGCAAAGAGAATAACAGGTAATCTGGTTTTCATAGTTGGGGGGGAAGATAGCCTCGAGCGGGGAGGAGAGCGAAGAAAAAGATTGGGCCGCGGCCATTCTTTTGGCATCTTGCGGCGAATCAGGTATGAGCGATTTATTCGAACCCACGCCGGCGGAAAAACCGGAGCTTTCCCTGGGGCGTCGTCCCTTGGCGGCCCGGATGCGTCCGCGTGCGCTGGAAGAGATTGCCGGGCAGGACCACATGCTGGGGCCGGGCAAGTTGCTGCGGCGGGCGATTGAGGCGGACCGGCTGTCGAGCCTCATCCTGTATGGTCCGCCCGGATGCGGGAAAACCTCGTTGGCGGAGGTGATTGCCAAAACCACGCGCCGGGCGTTCGACCGCTCGAGCGGGGTGTTGTCCAATGTGGCGGGGCTCCGCCAGTCTCTGGAGGCGGCCAAGCAGCGGCGGGTGGTGTCGGGGCGGGAAACGATCCTGTTCATCGACGAAATCCACCGTTTCAACAAGGCGCAGCAGGATGTGCTGTTGCCGTATGTCGAGGAAGGGGCGGTCACGCTGATCGGCGCGACGACACACAATCCGTTTTTCTTCATCAACAATCCGTTGACTTCGCGGAGCCAGATTTTCCAGTTGGAGCCACTGAACGCGGAGGCGGTGAAGGTGCTGCTGCGGAGGGCGTTGGCGAGTCCGGAGGGGCTGGCCCACCTGAAGATCGAAATGGATGAGAATGCGTTGGAACACTTGGCGGCGGTTTGCGAGGGGGATGGGCGGCGGGCGCTGAATGCCTTGGAGATTGCGGCCTTGACGACGGCGCCGGAGGTGGACGGGACGATCCACATCACGCGGTCGGTGACGGAGGAAAGCATTCAGAAGAAGGCCGTGCTGTACGATCACGACGAGGATGGGCACTACGACACCATTTCGGCCTTCATCAAGAGCGTGCGGGGATCCGATCCGAATGCGGCGCTCTATTGGTTGGCGAAAATGCTCTATGCGGGCGAGGATCCGCGGTTTGTGGCAAGGAGGCTGGTCATTTTGGCCAGCGAGGACATCGGGAACGCCGATCCGCGTGGGCTGAGCGTGGCGATAGCGGCCCTGGAGGCGGTGGACTTTGTGGGCATGCCGGAGGCGAGAATTGCGCTGGCGCAGGCGACGACCTATCTGGCGACGGCGCCCAAGAGCAATGCCGCCTGCATGGGGCTGGAGGCGGCGATGGCCGATGTGAAGGAGGGGAGGACGCTTCCGGTTCCGCGCGCCCTGCGCAGTACGGGTTCCAAGAAGGCAGCCAAGGAGTTCGGGCATCAAGGGTACCAATATGCCCACGATTTCGAGGGGCACTTCGTGGATCAGGAGTATGTGCCAACCGACAAAATCTATTACCAACCTTCTTCGGAAGGCTACGAGGATGTCATTCGCAAGCGCATCGAACATTGGAACAGTCTCCGGAAGTCGGCGAGGCAAAAAAAGACCGCACCACCGCAAATGGGAGAAAGTGAAGGAAAAAGTGGAGGATAGGCTTGCCTTCTATGGGTAAAGCAGTATAAACCGATATGTTCGCATTGGAGAGGGTATAAGGAAGATGAAGCGGCCGAAATCGATTTTGGCAATCGCCTCCGGAATGGTGGCGGGCGCTTTGGTTTGGGCTATTGCCGCTCCCTCACCCGATACCTATGTGAAGTTTGAAGCGACGGCGCTGGCTCGGAGTCCGCAAAATGCGTGGGCCCGGGCCATTTTATTTTCCGATTCCATGGAGATGCCTCCTTCTGGAAGGCCCCAGCGATTGGATCGCAAGAACTACTTGTCCATGCGGTTGAAGACGGCTGGTATCGCCTGGGTGCCGGAAGAACTGGCTTCAAAATTCCAAGCCTTGCCGGTGGGTCAAACCTTTTCGTTTGCCGGTACCGTGGATCAGATTTCAAGGCGCTACTATATCATCATTGATTCGTGCTATTCCATCGAGACGATCGATAGCCTGCACGAAAACTGGACGGATGTTCTCACTTCTCCTCCACCGCCCCAGAAGACGCCTGTGCAAGATGACTCCTCCTCTTCCATGCAGATCTTGTTGCAAAGCGCCCAGAACCGCCTGATTGAGTTGGCAAAAGAAAACAACATGACGGTGGCTCAGCTGATCGAGGCCCAGACGGATGGTGGGCAGCGGATTGCCGAACACATTGTGGCCGATGCTCTCCAAGGGGAATTGCAGGCCAAGAACAAAACCGCGGAAGAACTGATGGTGGGATCGGTTTTGGCGCTTCTTCAAAAACAAGCGGTCTTGACTGAATCCGCCAAGATTGCCGAGGAAAACGCAAGGCGGAGTCCTGTTGAGCCGGTGGCTGTGCCGGAAGCTCCTGCCCCTGCGTTGCCTCCCCCTGTTGTGACATCGGAAGTGGCTGCCGTTGTGGAAGAAGTCAAGGTCGAACCGGTTGAGGAACCAAAGGCCGAGCCAGAGTCACCCAAGCCCGCAGCTGTCATCGAAGCCACCAAGGTGGAGACGGTTCAAGAAACGAACGCTGCTCTGGAAGTGGCCGCCGTGCCGGAAGAAGAACTTATTGCATCCGTCGAAGAACCAAAGACTGAGCCGGAGTCTTTCCAGGCCGGGAATGTCATCGAGGCCACCAAGGCGGAGACGGTGCCGGAAACGGAACCCGTGTTGGAAGTGGCGGCGAAGGAAGAACCGATTCCGGAGCCGGCGGTGGAAGAGCTTCCCGCGCCGGTTGTGGAAGCGGTAGTGGAACCTGTCGAGGTCGTGCCTGCGCAAGAAGAGATCGTCGCGGTTGAAACGGCTCCCGAGCCGGAGGCGGATGTTTCCGCAACTGCGGTGGAGCCGCTCGTCGGCGAGACAGACGTGGCGGTGGTTCTCCCGGAGCCGGAGATGGCGGTTCCGGAAACATCCACCAATCTGGATGAGTTGCTGAACGGGATCGATCAGCCCGCACCGGAAGTGGAAACGGTGGTTGAAGAGATCACCGCCGGACCGCAAGAAGAAGTGGCAGCGGTCGAACCGGTTATCGAGCCTCAGACAGACGAGGTTGGGGCTCCGGTGGAGGAAGTGGTTGGAGTTGAGGCATCGGTTGCAGAAGTCGTTGAAGAGTCACCATCTCAGGAAGAGCTTTCCGCAGAGCCCGAAGCCGCTCCCGATTTCGTTGAGCAGACGATTGAATTGCCGCCAGGACCTACGATGGAAGAAGAACCCCCTGTGGAAGAAGTGGCCACGTTGCCCTTGCCCACTGCAGAGGATTCCACCGAGGCTGCCGAAGTCCCTCCACCGAGCAGCATGTTGGTCGTTCCCTTGACGGGAACCCAGCAGGAAATCGTGCCGATGGTGAGTGTTCAACCCACCAAGGCCGAGCTGGCGTTGCAGAAGAAGCAGGAAGCGAAGGCTCGACGGGAACAGGAGTTGGCGGAACGGAAAGCGGCGGCAGAGGAAGCCGCCCGCCAAAAAGAGGCGGAGCGGTTGGCTCGCATCGAGGCCAAGCGGTTGGCCGCTGCAGAAGCCAAGGCGAGGGAGGAAGCCCGGCAGGTTTTGATCGCCCAGGAGAAGGCCGAGGCTCAAAGGGCGCGGGAAGAAGCCGCTGCCAAGCGGGAAGCCGAGAAAAAGGCCGAACTGGAAGCCAAGCAGGCGGCGGCAGCCGAAAAGAAGGCGCAGGAAGAAGCGCGTTTGGCCGCTCTTGAACAACAGCGGTTGGAAGAAAAGAAAGCTCGTGAGGAAGCCGCGGCCCTGAAGGCGGCCGAGGAGAAGGCTCGGGAAGAGGCGCGCCTGGCTCTCATCGCTCAGAAGAAGGCTGAAGAACAAAAGGCGCGGGAAGAAGCCGCTGCCAAGCGGGAAGCCGAGAAAAAGGCCGAGCTGGAAGCCAAGCAGGCGGCGGCAGCCGAAAAGAAGGCGCAGGAAGAAGCTCGCTTGGCCGCTCTTGAACAACAGCGGTTGGAAGAAAAGAAAGCGCGTGAAGAAGCCGCGGCCCTGAAGGCGGCCGAGGAGAAGGCTCTGGAAGAGGCTCGCCTGGCGCAGATTGCCCAACAGAGGGAAGAAGAACTGAGGGCCCGCGAAGAAGCCGCTGCACGGAAGGCGGCCGAATGGAAGGCCAAGCAAGAGGCGCAGCAGGCCGAGGTTGCGCATAAGCGCGCGCTGGAGGAAGAAGCCAAGAGGTTGGCCATCGAAGAAAAGCAGGCGATGGAGGCCGTGAGGCAGGCTGAGTTGCTCCAGAAGCAGGCCGAGGAAGTTCGGAGCCAGCGGGAGGCGGCCGAGAAAAGCTTGGCGGAGATGGAGGCGCGCAAGAAAGCCGCCGAGGAAAGCATTCGCCGCATGGAAGAAGAAAAGCAAGCGGCCTTGGTCAAGCTTCAGGAAGAAGCGGCGGCACAAGAAGCGCGCCGGGTGGCCGAACAGGAGGCTTTTTTGGCGGCTGAAAAGGAACGCCAGGCCGAAGCCCTTCGGGCGGCCCGCGAATTGGCCGAGCAAGAGCAAGCCCTCCAGGAAGCTGCCGCCCGAAAGCAAAAGGCGGAAGATGCAGCCCAAGCCAAGAAGCTGAAGAAAGAGGAAGCCCGCAAGGCGGAGCTTGCGGCCGAGGAAAGCCGTAAGCAGCAGGCGGCCGCGCGAAAAGCCGAATGGCTGGCCCGCCGCGATGCCGAGGCGGCGCAAAAGGCCGAAGCCAAGGCCAAGACCGAGGCGGAAAAGGCCAAGCCGAAGCCGGAAGCAGACAAGAAACCGGCGGTTCCTCCAGAGGAATTGCCCGAATGGATGCAGCCGGTGAAGTTTTAGGGGCGGGAACGGTTCCGGAAAAAGTTTTCCACGGTGTGGAAAACTATTTTCCACACTGTGGAAAATTCGTTGAAACCCTTTCCACACTGTGGAAAAATCGGGAGAGTTATGGCAACCGTACGTAATGCATATGCGATCATCATGGCGGGAGGAAAAGGCGAGCGCTTCTGGCCGCTGAGCACGGCCCGTCGGCCGAAACAACTGCTGGCCTTGGCCGGAGGAAAGCCTTTGATTCTTCAGGCCGTGGACCGATTGGAAGGAGTGGTCCCGTC
>CAYNHA010000165.1:0-8689 GCA_964397035.1 uncultured Verrucomicrobiota bacterium | reverse complement strand
GTGGCGGAGAATCCGGCTTTGGTGGAATGGGCGCTCCGGCGCCGCTTCGACCAGGGGCAGTATGACCGCGCGCTGAAGGCGGCCACGGCCCTGGCGGAGGCCGCGCGGGAGGCTTCCTGGCGGCAGATTGGATGGCATTGGGCAGGGGTTTGCCAGTCGCAACTGGGGCGGGATGCGGCCGCGCTGGATGCGCACGAAAAGGCCGTGGCGGAACAGGCCGCCACGCGCGAAGGTACGGAATCGCTGTTGCTTCTGGCGGGGCTTGAGCTCAAGGCGGGGCGCTTTGCGAAGGCGGAAGAACGCTATGCGGCGGCGGCGCAGGCGGCCTCCGGCGAGGAGGCGCTGGACGTGCGGGCCCGGGCCTATTTCGGGCTGGGCGAGGTGGCGGAGGCGGCTGGCCAGCCGGACAAGGCGGCGCGCCACTTCATGAGCGTGGCGGTGTTGTTCGATGATCCGGAGTGGACGCCGAACAGCCTCTTCCGAGCGGGCCAACAGTTTGGCCAGGCCGGCAAAAAGGCGGAGCAGGCCAGCGCCTGGGACGAACTGAAGCGGCGCTATCCCGACTCCGGATTCGCCAAACAGGTGGAAGGAATGACCCCATGAATTCCGAATGGAACATCCGGACTTGCGCGGACCAGTGCACCGCCTGCCAGAAAAAGTTCGCAGATCGCGAAGCCTTGATGTCGCGCCTGTGCTTCACGCCCGACGGATATGTGCGGGAGGATTTCTGCACGCCCTGCTGGCAGGCCAAGAGCGCCGAGGCCCGGGGGGCGGTGAGCGCCTGGGCGGCCACGTGGCTGGCGCCGGAGAAGAAGGCTTCCGCCGAGGCGATGAAAAAGGAAACGGCGGAATCCATGCTGCGGGAACTGATGGAGACGGACGACACCTCGCGCGGGAATGTGATTTTCATTCTGGCGGTGATGCTGGAACGGCGCCGTATTCTGATCGAAAAAGAGGTTCAGGTGCAGCCAGATGGCCGGAAAATCCGTGTGTACGAGCACAAGCAAACGGGAGAGGTGTTTGTGGTGCCGGATCCGGGACTGCGGTTGAAGGAAATCGAAAGCGTGCAACTGGAGGTCATGGAATTGCTTGGCATTCCGCCTCCGGCCGGAAAAGGCCCCCAACCGCCGGTTCAGCCCGAAAAAAGCGATTCAGGAGCTCAAAATGGATAAAAATTCCGTTTCTTTTGCCGTTTTTTCGTTTTTTTTACTGATTTTTTGTGTTTTTTCGCCGGTTTTGGCTCAAAATCCCGTTTTGGGGCTTCCTTGGGACGATCCGCCGCCGAAATTCTGGTTTCCGGTCGGCGAAGAGATCGATTACGAAGTGTTCTGGGGGATTTTCATGGTGGGGGAGGCCACGGCCAAGGCCGAGTGGATCAACCGGGACGGCCGCCGGTTTTTGTCGCTGAATGTGCGGGCGAAAACGAATGGCATTGTCGAAAAGCTGTATCCGGTGACGGAGTATCTGGAATCCATTCTGGACCCGGCCACGTTCCTGCCGCTGAGCTTTGAAAAGGACAGCCATGAAGGAAAACGGCACTACCATGAGCTGACGACCTTTGACCATGCGGCCCGGAAAGGCGTGTGGAAGTCGCTGCTGAAGGATGACCGCGAGGAATTCGAAATCGATGCGGACACGCGCGATCTGCTGGGGCTGATGTATTGGATCCGGAAGGATCCCATCCGGGCCGGGGAGACGAGGCAGTACCGCGTCATGACGGACGAGAAGCTGTATGAGCTGGTGGTGGAGTCGTGGAAGAAGGAAAAAGTGGCGCTGGAGAACTACGGCAAGGTGCCGTGCATCAAGATGGAGCCCAAGGGCAAGTTCAACGGCATGTTCGTGCGCAAGGGGCGCATGTTCCTCTGGCTGTCCGACGATTCCCGCTATACCATTTGCCGGGCCACGGCCAGCGTGCCGGTGGCCAGCATCAAGATCATGCTGAAGGCGGTGCGGGGGCCGGGGGATGATTTCTGGACGAAGCCGGAAAACAAGTAGAGACACGGGAGACGGGAATGGGCATCAGTCAAAAGAGAGCCGCGGAACTATTGAACAAATTCGGCCGCCGCCGGGTGCTGGTGGTGGGCGACCTGATGCTGGACCGGTTTGTGTACGGTTCGGTGAGCCGCATTTCGCCGGAGGCGCCGGTTCCGATCGTCCACGTGACCAAGGAGACCAGCATGCCCGGCGGTGCCAGCAACGTGGCGAGCAACATCCGGGCCCTGGGCGGGAAGGCGGCGGTGGCCGGCATGATCGGCAAGGATGCCGCCGGGATGGAACTGCGCTGGCTGCTGACGCATGCGCAGGTGGAGGTGGAGTGCGCCATGATGTTCGCGGGCGCCAGCACGATTGTGAAGGAGCGAGTGATTGCCGAGCGCCAGCAGGTGGTCCGGGTGGACTTCGAACGGGCGTCGTCGTGGACGGGGCGGCAGATCGAGAAATTCCTGGCGATGCTGGCGATCGAGCTGGGACGCGCCGACGGCGTCATCATCGAAGATTACGGCAAGGGGGCGGTGACCCAGCCGGTGGTCGACTTGGTCCTGGAGATCGCGGTTCGCCGCGGCATTCCCGTCGGGCTGGATCCCAAGGATGGCCACGAGCTGAACGTGAGGGGGATCACGGTGGCCACGCCGAACCGGAAGGAGGCGTTTGCCATCGCGGGAATGCCCGACCCCGGGGCGAAGGAAAACCCGCTGGCCGACAAGGCGCTGCTCAAGACGGGCGAGATCCTCATGCAGAAGTGGGAGGCCCGGAACCTGGCCATTACACTGGGACCCCACGGCATGTTCCTGTTGTCGCAGGGAAAGCCGCCAAGGCATGTGCCCACGCAGGCCCGGGAGGTGTTTGATGTGAGCGGAGCGGGGGACACGGTCATTGCGGCCTGCGTGACCGCGCTGGCCTCGGGCGCAGCCTTCCTGGAATCGGCGGAGCTGGCGAACGTGGCCGCGGGCGTGGTGGTGGGCAAGCTGGGCACGGCTTCCTGCTCGGCCAAGGAATTGCTGGACTACATGGGGAGCGCGCGCAAATGAAAAAACGTATCGTAGGCGTGATTCCCTCCCGTTGGGGTTCCACCCGTTTTCCCGGCAAAAGCCTGGCGCCGATTGGGGGAAAGCCGTTGCTGGCGTGGGTGGTGGAGCGGACACGGCAAACCCGCCGGCTGGACGAAATCTGGGTGGCGACCGATGACGAGCGGATTGCCGCCGCCGCCCGCGCCTGCGGGGCGCAAGCGGTGATGACGCGGTCGGACCATCCTTCCGGCACGGACCGGATTGCGGAGGCCGTGCAAGACCTGGACGCGGATGTCGTGATCAATATCCAGGGGGATGAGCCATTGATCGATCCCGACCTGATTGACCGCGTGGCGGAGGTGCTGGCGGATTCCGGGGACTGGGACATGGCCACGGCGGCCACTCCGTTGGCGGATGCGGAAGAGCTGCACAATCCCGACGTGGTCAAGGTGGTCCGGGCGCTGGATGGGTGCGCGCTGTATTTTTCGAGATCGGTCATTCCGTGCGTGCGGGGTGCCGCGCCGGGATTTGCGCCGGTGAAGGGAATGCATTTCCGCCATGTGGGGCTATATGGCTATCAGCGATCCTTTCTGGAGCGGCTGGTGAAGGAGCCGCCCTGCGGGCTGGAAAACCTGGAGAAGCTGGAGCAGTTGCGGGCGTTGGCGCTGGGGTGCCGCATGGTGGTTCTGGATTGCGATGCGGTGGGCATAGGCGTGGACTCGCCTGCCGATGTGCCCAAGGCAGAAGCGTTGATGAGGGACGCGGGCCTGCTGAGATAAACGGGATTCCCCGCAGGGACGGGCTATTTCGCCTTGAGGATCAGCGTGGGAGGAGGGAAGCGGCCGCTGTCCTCGACCGAGGTGATCCGCCATCCGCCCTTGTGGTCGTATTCCATGTCGCCGGTCAGCACGAGGGTGATTTCGTTGTCGGGGAAGTCCTGCAGGAAGGGGATGAGGGGTTTGAGGTTGATCAGGAAGCGGTCGCCGGTTTCGGGATTGGCCGGAATGTCGAACGAGGTCAGCAGGACGCACTTGTCGGCCTGCATGCCGCCCGCGCTTGCCGTGTCGTTGGCGGGAGCCGTTTCCCACGTGAGGAAATCGTCCCAGACGGGCGCGGGAGGCGACTTGAGCGCCCAGACCAGGAGCTTGTAGAAATTGCTTTTGACCTTGACGCTTCCCTTGCGGCCGGCGGTCAGTTGCAGGGCGGCCTGATCGAGCCGTTTCCGGTCCACACCCTGCAGGGGGAAGCGAAGATAGATCTTGCTGGCTTCCTCCAGGGTGCCGACATTGCCGGCGCGCATCAGCAAGATCGTGCGTTCCTTGAAATCGGCGGAGGCGCTGTTGCCGGAGACGGAGGTGTCCGTGCTGGCGGGAATGGACCAGTCGTTGACGATGGCGCCGGCGGTGGCCGTGGCCCCGGTGGAGGCGCTGGAAGCCACGGGAACCAGAACCAGTTTGCCGTCGCGCATCACGCGTTTCAGTTTCCCTGCGGCGATATCGGCGTCTTGCTGCGCCTGCCGCTGTTTTTCCGCCTGCTTGGCCTTGAACACGTGCATGCCGAAATACACGCCGCCGCCGATGAGCGCCAGGGCCACCAGGCTGAACAGGACGGGGACCAGGACGTTTTTTTTGTCTTGCCCCTTCTTTTTTCCGGAACGGGCATCCAGCAGCGGAGCCAGGGAATCCGAAATATCCTTGAGAAGCGATTCATAGGTGGGATAGCGGGCAAAGGGGTCCATTTGCAGCATGCGGAGCAGGATGGCAACCGTTTTGGCGGAGATGGAGGGCTTGAATTCGCGCGGATCGGGGGCGGGCTCCTTGAAGCGGAGGAGAACGGTGTCGGTCACGGTTTCGCCATTGAAGGGAGGTTCGCCGGTGAGGATGTGGTAGAGCGTGCCGCCGAGGGAATAGATGTCGGAGGGGGCGTTCGGGGACTGGCCCCGGACCACTTCGGGGGCCACGTAGTAGGGCGTGCCCCAGATTTCGCCGGGCTTGGGTTTCTCCCCCTTGAAACGGGCAAGACCGAAATCGGTGACCTTGGCATTGCCGGCCCGGTCAAAGAGGATGTTGGCCGGCTTGATGTCGCCGTGCGTCATGCCGGCGGCATTGGCCGCTTGCAGTCCGCGGATGATCTGCTGGGCGGTTTGCAGGACGAAGATTTCGTCGAGGGCCTTCTGTTTTTCCTGGATGTGGTCGAGGCGTCCGCCGTCGATCAGTTCCATGACGATGTAGGGCTGGCCGTTTTCCTCGCCATAGCTGTAGATCTGGACGATGTGGGGATTGTTGATGGCGGCGAGGGCGCGGGCTTCCTGGAGAAATTGTTCGACGAACACGCGGTCCTGGCCGATGGACTGCTGCATCACCTTGAGAGCAACGGTGCGCCCGAGGGTTTCATCATAGGCTTTGTAGACGGAACCCATGCCGCCCTTGCCCAACTGTTCGAGGAGGATGAAGTTGGCAAAGCGGGCGGGAATGCGCATCTCGGCCCCGCACGAGGGGCAATGGATCAGCGTGAAGGGGTCTTCGGAAAAGGTGTCGAGGGGCTGGGAGCACTTGGCGCAGGCGATAACCTCAAATCGCTCAATGAGAATATCGCCTACCAGTTCATTGCTCATGGTTTCAACTGCGCCTCATCCTCCAATCGTGCCTGCATCCTTCAGCAAAATCAACATCAAAGCCTTGTGCATGTGCATTCGGTTTTCGGCCTGGTCGAAGACAACGGACTGGGGGCCATCGATGACTTCCGCCGTTTGTTCCATTCCGCGCATGGCCGGAAGGCAATTCAGGAAAACGGCGTTCGGCTTGGCATGCTTCATCAGGTCGGCGGTCACCTGATAGGGGCCGAAGATCCTGGCCCGTGCGCCGGCCTTGTCCTTGGGGATGTGATAGCTCATCCAGGAGTCGGTATAGACCACGTCGGCATCGCGGACGGCCGCGACGGCGTCGTGGGTCACCTCGAAACGGACTCCTTGCCGGGCGGCATCGGCCTGGGCGGCGGCATAGGCCGGGGGGGCCGGTTCGTAGTCGGCGCCGGCAGGACAGCCGATGGAAAGGTGCATTCCCATTTTCGGGCAGGCAAAGAGGAGGGAATGGGTCACGTTGTTGAAGCTGTCGCCCAGATAGGCCAGCTTGAGTCCGGTGAGGTGGCCCTTGTGCTCCTCGATGGTTTGCAGGTCGGCCAGGATCTGGCCGGGATGGGAGAAATTGGTCAGGGCATTGATGATGGGCACGGTGGAATGGCGGGCCATTTCCAGCAGGTCTTCATGCTTGAACAGCCGGGCCATGATGATGTCGACGTAGCGGCACATGGTGCGGACGGTGTCGGCGATGGATTCCTTGCCGGCGCCGATGGGGGAGGTGGAGGTGTCGTAATAAATGGCGTGGCCACCCATCTGGTTCATGCCCGCTTCGAAGGAGAGGCGCGTGCGCAGGGAGGGTTTTTCGAAAATCATGCACAGGGTTTTGCGGCGCAGGGTGTCCGCATATTGTTCCGGATGGGCTTTGATGGTGCGGGCCATTGCCACGGCTTCGGCAATTTGTTCCGGCGTCCAGTTTTCCAAGGTCAGCAGGTGTCTCACAGGTTCCTCCACTTGTACAAGGCGGGGAATCGTATCTGAAAATGCGCCAAGGGTAAAACATTTTTCCTGACGATGGGGGGGGCATCCGGTACAGTGGTGCGCATGAAGATAGCGTTTCTCATGCAGGATACCCGGGCCATCTATGGCGCCGAGCAGGCCATGATCCATCTCGCCGAGGGGTTGATCGCGTCCGGGATCTCGCTGCGTGTTTTTTTGCTGCGCGAAACCCGCCTGGGGGAGGGGGGCAGTTCCCTGGCCGAAGAATGGAAGAGGCGTTGTTCGGTCACCGAAATTTCCGTGGAGGGGAGGTTTTCCAGGAACGCCATCGGCGAGATCCGGTCCGTCATGGAACGGGAGCGGATTCACGTGCTGCATTCCACAGGATACAAGGCCGACTGGCATGCGGGAATCGCCTCGGACTGGGGGCGTCGGTTCCCGGTGGTCAGTACCGTGCACGGATGGTTGTTCCGGCGGAACCTGAAGGAACGGCTTTTCCAGGCGCTGAACATCCGGGCCCTGAGCCGGTTTTCACGCGTGGTTGTGCTGAGTGATTTTTACGAACGCTATTTGCGGGGGTGTGGATTCAGTCCCCTCCAACTGGCCCGGATTCCCAGCGGTCTCCAGGCGGATTCCATCGTGGGCGAGGCGGAGGCCCGGGCCTTGTGGGAGGCGCCGGGGGATGTGTTCTACTTTGGCATGCTGGGACGGCTGAGCAGCGAGAAGGATCACGACCTTCTGCTGCGTGCGGCGGCGTGGTTGGCGCGGGACATGGAGCATTCGCCCCGCTCCTGGCGCATCTGGATTGCCGGGGAGGGACCTTTGCGCAGGGCCTTGGAGCGAAGGATCCGGCGGCTGGGGCTTGCCGACCGGATCACCTTGGCCGGAAGGATGGAACCGCGGGATTTCTTCCGAAAAGTCCACGTGCTGGTGCAATGCTCGCGGGTGGAAAACCAGCCCATGAGCGTGATGGAAGCCATGGCGTGGATGCGACCCGTGCTGGCCACAAACGCGGGAGGTTTGCCGGAGCTGGTTCGCGACGGCGAAACGGGCCGGGTGGTCCGGAAGGGGAACGCCCGGGAATTATGCATGGCCATGAAAGGCTATCTGGTGGCACCCGAAAAAGCCCGCGCCGCAGGGGTGCAGGCGCGGGAGTCTCTCGTGAAAGAGTATCCATTCTTCCGGATGATTCAGGACCATATCGGGTTATACGAGACTTTCTCCGGATAAAAGAGTTCTTTGATTACATGTGTGGTAGTAATTTGGGGATTATACGGGGAATTCGCGACTCGTCAGCCAGAGCTGGCGGTTGCTTGGCGACTGGTGGACAGACAGAATAGAATGAGTTTGGCTGAGGGAATATAAGATTGGGAGGTGATTGTGAAAGAAAGCGAAATAGAGCTGATGGAAAGAATGGAGCACACATATTGGTGGCATCAGGGCAAACGGAGGCTAATACTCAGTATTTTGGACAAGTATTACAAAAATCGAGAGGGTGTCATTCTTGATTATGGATGTGGCACAGGCGAAAATGTCAAATTGTTGCAAAAGTATGGCAGTGTTGTTGGTGTTGATACAAGCAATTCGGCTGTAGAATTTTGCCATGCAAAGGGGCTCCAATCGGTAATACAAATACGTCCGGGAGAAGTGCCCAAAGGCCCCTATTCGTTGATTACATCGTTTGATGTGCTGGAACACATCCGAGATGACATTAGTATTTTGGAAAGTTTACACGCCTCACTTGAATCCGATGGACTTTTGTTGTTGAGTGTGCCCGCATGCAAGTTTCTTTGGAGCGAGCACGACGAAGCGCTCGAACACGTTAGGAGATACGTGTCTTCTGAATTGCGAGCCAAACTGGCTATGACAGGGTTTGATCTTGTTTTCATTAGCCATGCCGTTTCCATCGTTTTTTTTCCGAATTTTCTATATCGCTTTGTTTGCAGCATATTTCCAAAGCAATATGGACGCCCCAAAACCGCCTATGTGAATCTTCCTCGCGCTGTGAACTACTTGTTGTATTTGACGTTGGCGATTGAGGCGAAATTGAGTCCCTACATTAATCTGCTATTTGGATGCTCTCTGTTTGCCTGGGCTGTCAAGAAAAAGT
>CAYNHA010000164.1:0-3180 GCA_964397035.1 uncultured Verrucomicrobiota bacterium | reverse complement strand
GCGTGGGTGGGATCGCGCCGGACCGCATCGGAAAGCAGGCGGGCGGCTTCGATCCGGTTGGTGGCGGCCTCGGCGGCCAGGGCGGCGCGCAGTTTTTCCCGCACCTCCTGCGCGGCGGCTTCGTCCTTCAGGTAGCTGGTGGAGAAGGGGGCGCAATCGCGGAGGTTGACGGGGACGGTGCAGGCGATGACCACCGGCGAGAAGCGGGAGGCATCGCGGAAGATTTTGGCCAGGTTTTGGCGAAACGACAGGTAGGCCGATTCGAGGCGGGGGTCTTGGGGGGCCAGGCGTCCCTTGAGGGTAATGGGCTCCTGGTTGCGCCAGGCATCGGTGTCGACGCGGGCGGGGAAAAGCCGGTTGATGGTGGCGATGCAGAGCTGGGAAAGGCGGGTGCGGGAAAAGAGAACCATCAGGCGGGCCAGCCGGGCGCCGTGATGGAAGTGGCCCAGTCCGGCGGCGGGGCCGTAGGGACCGGCTATTTCGTCGTTGCCCGCCAGGAGAATCACGGCGTTGGGCTTCAGTCGTTCCAGGTCGCGGGCCACTTCCCGCAGGACGTGGGAATTGCCGCCATCGATGGCCATTTGGATGATTTCGACGGGGTGCCCCGGATAGCGGCTTTGGAGCATGAGCTCCATCTGGCGTCCGAGGCCGAAGGAGGGATCGGGGGCTCCCATGGCTTCGGAGCCGCCCAGCAGGCAGACGCGCAGGGTGCCGGGTTCCGGGGTTTTCAGGGCCACGATGGGGAGGGGGGGGTGGGCGAAGCGCTCCGCAAAGAAGCGGTACATGAAGAATTGGTTGTCGATCCAGGCTGGCTTTCCGTTGGATTCCCCGTCCACCAGGAACCGGGTGGAGCGGCCGGGGAAGAAGCGGGCCGCCACCCCTTCGAGGAGGACAAAGAGCAGCAGGAGAACGAGGAGGGCGATAGCCGTTCGCCGGAGCAGCCGGAGGGGGAAAGCCATCCAGGCGGGCAGTTCAACATGGGGTGTTTTCTCGTTCATGCCACGCAAGTGGGGGGACTATAGGGGAGGAGGGGGGGGGCTGTAAAGAATCGCGTGAGCGGAAAGAGTGGAGCCAAAGATCGGATTCGAACCGATGACCGTCGCATTACGAATGCGGTGCTCTGCCAGCTGAGCTACTTTGGCGTTGTCGAGGGGCGCAATATGCCAAAGGGCGGGGAGGCAAGTCAAGTTCGTGATTGAAGCGCGTGGAGGGGAGGAGTAGAATGTTGCGTCCCGAAAGAGTTCGTATGTTCAAGTCTTTCTCCAGCTACAAAACGTGCAAGAATTGCGGGAACCGGAACCATGTGAGGGCGGGGCAGTGCCGGTGGTGCGGGGCATTTCTCCGGAGGCCCATCGATTTGTTGGTGGTGGGGGGAACCCTGCTGTTGCTGTTGATCCTGGGCGGGGTGGTGGTGTGTTCGTTGAACTAGGCCGAACGGGGACAGGAGAATTTGGCGCGGATGAGGAGGGCGCAGCCGAGGATGAGGAGGAGGCCGGCGGCCCATTGGAGGGGGGACAGGGTTTCGCCGAGGAAGAAGTGGGCGAGGATGGCGGTCTGGAAAGGGATGAGGAGCATGCCGCCTTCGGAGGCGATGGGGCCCATGATGAGAATAGCGCGGTAGAAGAGGACATGGCTGAGGGCGAGTCCGATCAGGGCGGAGAGGAAGAGCCAGCCCCATTGCGCCAGCGGCAGTGTGAGCAGGGGGTGCCAATCGCCCAGGGCGAACATCATCATCAGCAGCGGCGGGAAGGCGAGGAGGCTGATCATGCCGTAGGACAAGTGCGGGGGCACGTCGGAGAGATTGCGGCGGACGAGGACGACATAGATGCCCCACAGGATGGAAAAGCCGAATAGGAGCGCCATGCCGGCGGGCGAGGTGGAGTCGGTGCCCAGTCCCTTTTCGAACAGGAGGAGGAATCCTCCCACGGCGCACAGGAGGCCCAGCCAGAAGAGGGGCGCGCGCATGAGGGGGCGTTCGCTTTTCAGGAGCCAGAATCCGAAGAGGGTGGTGAAGGGGATCGAGAGGCGGCAGCCGAAGTTGAGGAGGGTGGCATTGTTGTAGTAGGGGGCGAATCCGTAGAACACCTGGCAGAGGGTGTGGGCGGCGGCGGGGGCGAGGGCAGCGCGCCAGAGGGCGGGGCGCTGGGCGGGCGGAAGTTTCTTGAGCGAGTGGAGAACGAAGGGCAGCCAGAAGGCGGCGGTGAAGAAGTAGCGCGCGCCGTTGACGGTCCAGGGGTCGAGGCGGTGGGTGAAGTATTCCAGGAACAGGGGAATGACGGCCCAGAAAAAGAGGGCCGTGAGCATGGCGGCGATGGCGACGAGCCACGCGCGCGGATGAAGGGGCGGGTTCACTTATCCGAGGCGGGCGATCTCGTCGGGGGCGAGTTCGCGCAGGGGCTTTCCGCGCAGATCGGCTTCGGTGAGGGTTCCGATGCGGATGCGGCGAAGGCGTTTGACGCGCAGGCCGAGGGCGTCGAGCATGCGGCGGATGTGGCGGTTGCGGCCCTCGCCCAGCACGATGCGCAGGGAGGGGGGGCGGCCGGGGCGGGAGGCTTCGGGGACGACGGCAAGGGCGCGCAGCACCTCGCCATCGTCTTCCACGCCTTCGAGCATGGCGGCGATTTGTTCGCGGCTGGCGAAGAGATCGGTCCAGGCGCGGTATTCCTTCTCCACGTGGTGGCGGGGATGGGCGAGGGCGTGGGCGAGTTCGCCATCGTTGGTGAGGAGGATGAGGCCCTCGCTATCGAAATCGAGGCGGCCAATCGTGTAGAGGCGCAGGCGCGGATCGGCGCCATGGTGGGCGGCCCATTCAACGATGGTGGGGCGGCCTTCGGGGTCGTGCGAGGTGCACATGAGGTTGCGCGGCTTGTCGGCGAGATACGTGCGGAGGGGCTCGGGGCGGACGGGGCGGCCATCGAGCTCGACGTGCTGGGTGTCGGGGTCGACGCGGGTGCCGAGCTGCGTGACGACTTCACCATCGATGCGGACGCGGCCGGTCGTGATGAGGTCTTCGCAGGCGCGGATCGGCGCCCATCTGCGCGGCCCATTCGACGATGGTGGGCCGGCCTTCGGGGTCGAAGGAAGTGCTCAGGATGCCGCGGGGCTTGTCGGCCAGATAGGTGCGGTGCGGTTCGGCGCGCACGGGGCGGCCGTCGAGCTCCACTTTCTGCCGGTCGGGAT
>CAYNHA010000163.1:0-5990 GCA_964397035.1 uncultured Verrucomicrobiota bacterium | reverse complement strand
CAATGGCTCTTTTGGCGGCAATCGCACGTGGTCTTCCAATCCCTTTCCCGGGGCTTCCAGACCAGGGTGGTGTCGCCATAGTCCAGGTGATAGGTGAAAGAATAGTTTTCCGGAGACCACGACCGCACGCTGAGCTTCCGTTTGGCGAAGAACGTTTCGCCCAGGAGACGCTGGGAGGAGCTGATTTTCAAATACAGTTCCAAAAGCGACTGCTGGATATAGGGAGGAAATCCGAAAAAGGGGTGGTTGTTCATGGAAAAGAGGGTGGGAATGGGATTCATGGCAGGGAAGGGTAGTGAGGGGGGGAACTTGCGTCAATGAGAACGATTCGGCCTCGCTCCCATCGGGGTTGAGCCGATTCGTTTCTCACAAAGGGCACGGTGGTTCACAGAGTACTCCTTGTTCAAGTGGGGATGGAATTGCCACAGAGAGCGCAGAGAGGGAAGGGGAGGGACAAACAAGAAGAGACGGCTTATCCGGCGGTTGAGCGCCACCCGGAACCGAGGGTAGGAGCGAAACAGGGATGCGCACGAACAGGCTTGCCAGGCCGTTGGGCAGGGGACATGCTGGTTCCGTGATCGTGAACGGGAGGAGAGACGAATGAAATTTCACATCTACGGGATGCAGGAGGAGGATCTTGGGTTTTGCGTGGAGCAGGCCCGGCGGGAGGGATGGAATCCGGGACTCCACGACATGGAGGTGTTCTTTGCCACGGATCCATCGGGATGGTTCAAGGCGGAGGATGAAGAGGGACACACCATCGGTTGTATTTCCGCAGTGGCCTATGATGCACAATTCGGATTCATTGGATTCTTTGTGGTGGTGCCGGAGCATCGGGGTGGGCGCGTGGGCGTCGAGCTGGGACTTCGCGCGCTGGACTACTTGGGGGAGCGGGTGATCGGCCAGGATGGCGTGTTTGACAAGGTCCCGAACTATGAAACGTGGGGCTTCGAGCTGGCGTATCGGAATTTGCGCTACGAGTGGAAGGACGGGAAGATTCCGGAAGCCACGGCGCTGACGGTAAAACCGTACGAAGCCGAACGGCTGCCGGCGATCCTGAAATTCGATGCCGGACTGTTCCCCTGCCGGAGGGAAGCGTTTCTAGAGCGGTGGCTGGCGATGCCGGAGGCGGTTGTCCGGACCGTGTCCGAGGGCGGCGAACTGGCGGGCTGGGGCATGCGGCGGCGGTGTGTTTCCGGGCATAAAATCGGGCCGTTGCTGGCGCGGGATGCAGCGACCGCCCAGGCGCTTCTGAGGGAACTGCTGGGCGGAGTGGAGCCGAAGGAGCCGGTCTATTTGGACGTGCCGGAGATCAACGAAGAGGCCGTGGCGCTGGCGGAATCGCTGGGCATGAAGTCCTGCTTTGGAACGGCCCGCATGTACAAGAACGTGATGCCGGATCTGGATGTTTCGAGAATCTTTGGCGTGACCAGTTTTGAACTGGGATGATTCAACGCGGTTTTGGAGGATTACGGAGCAGCGACCGATTCCGGAGACAGGTTGTGCCAGACGCCATCCTTCATTTCGTAGAAGTGCATTTGGCTGTCGGCATCGCCAAACTCATCGAAGCGAACGGTTCCCGAGGTTCCACTGAATTCGCTGGCTAGCAGGGCGGGGAGAAGGCGGCTGGTTTTGGCGGAACCGGTTTTGTCGAGGGTTTCGAACAGGGAATTGGCCAGATCGTACATCAGGGGGCTGAAGTATTCCTTGCTTTCGGCGCCGAACATTTTTTCATAGGCGGCTGAAAAGTGGTCGATGGAGGGATTGTGGAACAGCTTGAGGTGGCAGGGCATGAAGATGTGGTTGTTTTCGGTGCCCAGGGCTTGTTCGAAGATCAGGCCGCGGATCCACGGGGTGATGAGGACGGGAATGTCCTTTTGGATGGCTCTGGCCTGCTGGATGAGGATGGCCGACTCGCGTGGCATGCCGCCGATCAACGCATACATGGCGTCGTAATGGTTGGCCTGGAGCAGCTCCTTGGCCTTGTCCGTATCCATGAGGTTCCCGGAAAAGCCCACCACGTCGACGATGGGAATGCGGGCGTATTGCTGGAAATAGCGGGCCGCCGGTTCGGTGTACTTGGCGTTGAAATCCGTCTCGGTCACAATCAGCAGCCGTTCGAATTTCCGGCTGGAGGCGAATTCGGCAATCATTTTCTGCTCTTTTTCCATGTCGCAGAGGTTGCGAACCACATTGTCCTTTTTTCCACTCAATAGGGTTGTCGTGGGGCCGAGGGCATAGTGGAGGATGTCGGGGTGCTTGAGCACTTCGTCATAAATCAGCATGAAGCTGGAGGAGCCGGTCAGGATGATGAGAAGATCCACGTTGCTGATGCAACTGAGATAGGCGGGCAAACTCTTGGAGGGCTCCCAGCTATCGTCCACGGAAAGGATGTTGAGGTTGAACCCGTTGGGATGCGTGTCCTTGTATTCGGCATAGGCCAGATTGATGGCGTTGAAGGCTTCCACGCCGACCTGGGCGTTTTTGCCCTTGAAATTCCCGATGGCGCCCAATGTGTAGTTCCGTTTTTTCGAGGCCGGATTCCCGAGCACCAGGAGGGCGGCGACCGCGCAGGCCGCGAGCAAGGCGAGAAGGAGGGCGATCCGCGATGTTTTCATTTCGGTTTTTCCTTTTCCTGCTTGGCGGCGGAGACGGCTTTGTACATGGCCACGGACAGATCATAGAGGGAATAGGGCTTCTGGACAAATCCAACGGCTCCCAGTTCCAGGATTTTGACCACGCGCTGATCCTGCTTGAATCCGGAACACAGCATGACCTTGACGTTCGGGTTGAGCATCAGGAGCTTGAGATAGACGTCGTATCCGGACAGGACGGGCATGACCATGTCGAGCAGCACGGCATCGATGCGGTCGGACAGTTTCTGATAGAGCTCCACGCATTCGCGTCCGTTGCTGGCCGTTGCGACGGTATAGCCGCACATCACGAGGAAATCGGCGGCGGTGGTGCGCATCACCTCGTCATCGTCGGCGATCAGGATCATGCCGCTTCCGTGGACAATGGACCGCTCCCCGGTTTCGGGCTTGCGGGGCGCTTGTGAGGCGCTCGTCATGGCCGGAATGTAGACATTGAAGGTGGAGCCCAGGCCCTCCTCGGAATAGACGTCGATGAATCCGGCGTGGTATTGGACGATGTTGTAGACCATGGCGAGGCCCAGGCCGGTTCCCTTGGCGCGGGTGGTGAAGAATGGTTCGAAAATCTTCTGGAGGATGGCGGGCGACATGCCGACGCCGGAATCGGAGATGGCCACCAGCCAGTAGGGGCCTTCGGCGCAGTCGGGATGCTTGACGCGCATGTGGGCATCGAGGGTGACCTGGGCGATGCGCACACCAATGGTTCCTCCCTGGGGCACATCGGGGGGCCGCATGGTGGTCATGGCGTGGGAGGCATTGAGGAACAGGTTGAGGAAGACCTGTTCCATGCGCGGGGCATCCGCCATGATCATGGCCTCGCCTTCGGGATAGCGGATATCGAGGCCGACGCATTTCATGAGGGTTCGCTCGGCCAGGCGGGCCACGTTGGAGAGAATGGTGTTCAAGTCGGCCGGTTGAAGCGCCACTTCCTGCTTTCGGGAAAGGGTGAGCAGTTGCTTCACCATTTCGGCCGCGCGGGAGACCGATTGAATGATCATTTCCTGGTATTGCAGGAACTGCTGGTGGTCGAAGGTTGGATTCAGGATCAGGAATCCCATCATTTCCGCGGAGCCGGAGATGCCGCCGAGCAGGTTGTTGAGGTCGTGGGCCAGGCCGCCGGCCAGATTGCCGATCATGTCCATTTTCTGGGCCTGCTGGAGTTGCAGGTCCTTGCGCAGTTCGCGCGTCACGTCGAGGATGATGAGAACGCCGCCGGAAAAGGCATCGGAGGAGAGAGGGGAGTAGATCAGATCGTAGTACGACGTGGTGGAATCGACCTGGGCCGGCAGGCCGCGGGAGGAAAAGGCCTTTTCAGAGGCCAGCACGGTTTCGAAGTTGTCCTTGATCGTCTTCAGGAAGGGAAAGAGCTCCGTGACCTGGCCGGCAGGGGGGGCATCCGGCTCCACGCGCGCCACCTCCTTGGCCGATCGGTTCCAGTGGACGATTTTTCCCTGGCGGTCCAGCACCAGCACGCTCGCCGGAACAGCATCGATGATGAGGCGGAGGAAATCCCGCGCGGACTCCAGCGAATGGGTCATGTTTGCGATGCGCTGCCGGGCTTCGTCGTAGGTCTGCTCCAGCCGGTCCCATTCCTGATATCGCTGGTGGCGGAATTCGGGGTTTTCGCCGCGTTTGATCTTCTCCAGGAAGAGGGCCAGCGGTTTCCACATGGACTGGCGGATGAAATACCAGCGGACCAGGGTCAGAAGGCAGAGGCAGGCCAGGAGGAGGTTCATGTACTGGCGCATCATGCCGACAAACGATTCGAGCGAATGGCGGGGCGTCAGCACCACCAGCATCAGATCCAGCACTTTCATGTGCTGCATGGTGTAGTAGTAGTCCTTGCCGCCGACAGACGTCAGTTCGGGAGTGGTCGGGGAGAACTGCATGTATGGATAGGTGGCGGAATCCGAACTGTAATGCACCTGCTGGTTCAGCGGATTGATCAGCAGGACGGTGGAATCCTTGTACGTGGTCAGCACGCCGGTGGCCCGGACCAGTTCCAGGATGTTCTGCAGATCGGCTTCCGCGATCAGGATGCCGTTGGCGTGTGGGAAAAGAAAACTGAAGGAGTATTTGCCCGTGGCCACGGAAGAATGGAGCTTGGTGATGACGGTTTTCTGGGTCTTGAAGGCATATTCCATGTCGGGGGCGATCTGCCGCGGCGTGAGATTGACATTGTCCAGGTAGTTCGGATTGGGGTGCTCCAGATAGAAAATGTGGCGAACCCGCATGTTGCGGTCCACATCGTAGACGGCCCGGACGGATTTCACCTCGCCCAGAAGGGTGCCCACATCGACCTTCTCGTTGCCCATGTCCGGCAGGAACGGCGTCAGGAAGCGGATTTTTTCCGTTTCCGCCAGGATGAAGCTGTCGACGACATTGTCCAGGCTGTCGATGATGGTTTTGCGCAGTTCGATCTCCTGTTGGAGAATGCGCGAGCCGTACCGGATGGAAACCATTCGGAAGGTGGCAAACACCAGGACAAGAAAGAGGATGTCCAGAAATAGCGAGTCTTTTCGCAACGACCGCACAGGCGAATCCTTTCAAGGGTGGAAGATATCACCGGTAGGGTGGGGTTGTCGAACTCCTACTCCAAAAATCGGATATGGAGCATGGATAAGGTATTTAGATTGCCGCAATTCAATGATGGAGCTATACGACAGCCATGAGGGCGGTATTTTTGCGTAGAATGTTGAAATATCCTGTCCAATGGGCCATGGCTCTGTGGATGCTTCCTGTTGTTTCAGCAAAAGCCGAGGTTATCGGGCGGTGGAATTCTTCAGGAGCGGTACCGCTGGCAGGAACCTATGCCGCAACGGAGGCTCATGCTTATGCTTTGGTCGGTCCACTGACGGCCAGCAGCAACCTGCTCAGGACGGGGAGCGCTCCAGCGGCGAACACGTTTGCGGCGGCGGGCTATTCCGGGGTGGATTCCAATGCGGCGCTGGCGGCGGGGCATTACTGGGAGACGGTCATTCAGGCCGCGACCAACCATGCCGTTTCATACGACTCCATTGTTTATCGTTTCCGCCGCACCTCGTCGGGTCCACCGTGGGCGCAGTGGGCCTACAGCCCGGACGGTACGAATTGGACGTGGGTGACTCCGCCCGCAAGCAACTCAATTGCGTATCTGGACAAGGAGCTGGCGCTGGATTCGGTTCCCGGTTTGCAGTCCGTGGCGGGTCCGGTTTGGTTCCGCCTCTATGCCTGGGGAGGAAGTGCGGTTAACACGGCTTGGGGAGCCTTCGGGCAGAATACCGACGTGCTGACGTTTCATGGCCGTGTCGAGCCGGGCTATCCGCAGGTTGTTTTTAACCCGTCCGGGGGGCAGATGGT